>WFZY01000177.1 GCA_015489265.1 Flavobacteriaceae bacterium
CGTTCTTTACTGTTTTCAATGGTACGGGCGCTCATAATTGCCGGCACGGCACATGCCGTTCCCGACAAGAGTGGCACTACCGATTTTCCCGACAACCCGAAAGGTTGCATCAGCCGGTCCATGAGAAAAACAATGCGGCTCATATAACCCATTTCTTCAAGCAAGGCGATAAATAAAAACAATAAAGAAATCTGCGGCACAAAAATCAAAACACCGGATATGCCCGATATTATACCATCTGTCAATAAGGCAGTGAGTTGATTATCAGGTAAATGTGCTTTTAAATACATATTTGTCTGACTAAAAAATTGGTCAATCCAATCCATAGGCACCGATGCCCAAGTAAAGATGGCTTGAAACACCAAAAACATAATCAGTATAAAAATAAGAATGCCCCAAACTTTATGCAGTAAAATCCGGTCAATACGTTCGGTTAAGCCGGTTGCTTGACTTTTGTCAATATGATAAGTTTCTTTCAAAATCCGGTTAATGTCGCGGTAACGCTTGATAACTTCTTTTTGCAACAGCCGTTTCAGTGTGTTACGGTCAAAGGGTAAATCATAAATTTTTGAATAATGCGCTTTGATTTCTTTGTCGAATTTGTCCTGTTCGGTATAGAGTAACCACAATTTATAAACCGGTTCATCCGGATAATCGGGTTTGATAAAATCAATACTGGTGCCGGTCAGTCCGTAGTTTTCAAAATATTTTTTGGACGGCATTTTAAACATGTCCGGAATCATTTCTCTCATTTGATGAATGCGTCCTTTGCCGGCACGTTGTCCATCGGCTTTACTTTTTTTGGCACTAACCAAAATAACCGGAATTTGAAGCAATTCTTGTAATTTTTTGACATCTATTTTGATGCCTTTCTTTTGCATCTCGTCACACATATTGATGGCTAGCATCACCGGAAAGCCCAAATCTTGAATTTCGTGTAACAGAATCAAATTACGCTTCAAATTATTGACATCCGCTACCATTAAAACACCGTCAATATTTTCTCTATTACGTAATAATTCTTTTAAAACGACTTCTTCATCTTTTGAAGTAGGATGCAAACTATAAGTTCCGGGTAGGTCAATGAGTTCTATTTCGGTACCATCGTCTAATGTAAATTGTCCGGAAACCCGATGCACGGTAATGCCCGGGTAATTCCCGATTTTTTTATGTAAACCGGTGAGTTTATTAAATAAGGAAGTCTTTCCGGTATTAGGATTGCCAACTAAGGCAATTTTAAGCTTTCGTTTCTGTTCCATGTTCTACAAGTTCCACATCTATTTCGTTCACTATCTCTTTTCCCAAGGCAATTCTGGTGTTGCCAATCATAAAGTATAAAGGCGAACCAAATGGTGCTTTATTCAGCAAAGTCACTTCAACCCCATCGACACACCCCATTTCCATTAATTTTAAGGGTAAGGGCTTTTCTTGACAATTGACAATAATGGCTTTTTGGTTTGGTGTTAAATCTTTCAACTTCATTATTAAGAATCTTTCTAAATAACAAAAGTAATATATTTTTTTGTACTAATGAGACTTTCATTACAAAAAATATTTAGCATTAATAGTCAGATAATTAGACGACTAAGTTATTTTCTTTTTAGAAAGAACACATATAAGTTAAGTAAAATACGATAAATTTCATCAAATTGATAAGTAAAAGCGTTCACAAAACTACCGAATAACGAAATATAAAAAAATCAATAAAAATTAATTTTAAATCACTAAAATTGCAGATTATTCAATAATTCTAAACATTTGAAATTTATTACTATTAAAATATGCTTTTTGATAAAAATTTTTTATTTTTGTTACGAGAATAAATTAACTTAAAATACAAGCTATGGCATTTGATATTGATATGATAAAAAAGGTCTATGAGACCATTCCGCAACGGGTAGAAAAAGCCCGAAAAGTCTTGGGACGCCCAATGACTTATTCTGAAAAAATTTTGTATTCCCATTTATGGCAAGGTGACCCGGACAAAGTTTACAAACGTGCCGGTGATTACGTCGATTTTAAAGTGGACCGTGTGGCGATGCAAGATGCAACGGCGCAAATGGCTTTGTTGCAATTTATGCAAGCCGGTAAAGACAAAGTAGCGGTACCTTCTACGGTACATCTCGACCACTTGATTCAAGCTTATATGGGGGTGAGCAAAGACTTGCAAGAAGCAATAAATAAAAACAATGAAGTTTACAACTTTCTGGAATCCGTTTCAAAAAAATATGGTATCGGTTTTTGGAAACCGGGCGCCGGAATTATCCACCAAGTTGTCTTGGAAAATTATGCTTTTCCCGGCGGTTTGATGATTGGAACCGACTCACATACGGTTAATGCCGGCGGTTTGGGTATGGTTGCCGTTGGTGTCGGTGGTGCCGATGCTGTTGACGTGATGGCAGGTATGCCTTGGGAATTGAAATTTCCGAAATTAATAGGTGTGAAACTCACCGGTAAATTGAGCGGTTGGGCAGCCCCTAAAGATATTATCTTGAAAGTTGCCGGATTATTGACTGTTAAAGGTGGCACCGGTGCCATCATTGAATATTTCGGTGAAGGCGCCGAAAGTTTGTCGGCTACCGGTAAAGGTAC
>WFZY01000178.1 GCA_015489265.1 Flavobacteriaceae bacterium
AAAATTTGAAATTTATCCCAATCTAAGCCCACTTTAAAGCGATTTCTTAACATCTTTTGAAGCTTAAAATCCATTTCAAAATGAATTATTTGTTCTTTATCTGAAATAGCTTCAATCAAGATATTAGCATAGGGATCCAATATTTGTGAATTACCGGAATGCCATATATTATGACCATCTTGTCCTACTCTGTTTACCCAAATAATAAAAGCTTGATTTTCAATAGCTCTTGCTTTTAATAAAGACATATATGCCTGTTTTCTTGCTTCGGGCCAATTGGCAATATAAATTACGGCATCATAATCATAGATATCTTTGGCTTCATCATAATTGTTTTTAGACCAAACCGGAAAACGCAAATCGTAGCAAATTTGCAACAGAAAACGTTTGTTTTTATACGTAACAAATACTTTTTGATTACCGGCTGTCATGACCTGATGCTCACCACCCATATGAAACAAATGGCGTTTGTCATAATATTCAAAACTGCCGTCAGGTCGCATCCAATACATCCGGTTATAATAGTGCGCGTCAACTTCGGTTAACAAACTTCCTACTATTATTTTATTTAATTCTGATGATTTTTGTTTCAGCCATTCAAAAGCTTGATTTCCAATAGGTTTATCAAATTTTTGGACATTCATTGTAAAACCGGTCGCAAACATTTCGGGCAAAATAATGATTTCCGTTTGCGGATCAATTTGATTTAATAACCGGTCAAATCGGGATAAATTGGCTGGTTCATCTTCCCATACCAAATCAGCTTGTATTAAAGAAATATGGATTTTATCGCTCATATTTGTCTTAATATTTCGGTGGCTTTTAATAAGGTTTCTTCTTCTTTAGGAAAAGCAAATCTTAAAATGTGTTGATTTTTCTTATCATGATAAAAAGCGGATACCGGAATAGCGGCTACCCCTTTTTCTTTGGTCATCCAAACGGCAAAATCATATTCGTTCATACCGGAAATTGCACTATAATCTAACAATTGAAAATAGGTGCCATGTGACGGAATAATTTTAAATCGTGAACCGGAAAGTTGTGCTGTAAAAAAATCTCTTTTAGATTGATAAAATTCGGGCAAATGCAAATAATTATCCGGATTTTGCAAATATTCCGCTAAAGCATATTGTATTGGGGTATTGACCGAAAATACATTGAATTGGTGGACTTTTCTAAATTCATTAGTCAGTGCTTCGGGTGCTATAACGTAGCCGGTTTTCCAACCGGTAGCATGAAAAGTTTTGCCAAATGAATATACCGCCAAAGTGCGTTGATACAATTCATCAAACCGCAATGCAGATTGATGCGCTAGCCCATCAAAAATGATATGCTCGTAAACTTCATCACTAATGATAACTATATCGGTATTTTTGGTAATATCGTTGAGCGCCTTCATATCCGCTTCTGTAAATACAAAGCCCCCCGGATTATTCGGTGTATTGATAATGATTAATTTGGTTTTGGCATTCACCTTTTGTGCCACAACATTCCAATCAATCTTAAAATCAGGTGCCGACAAAGAAATATACTTGGTAATACCGCCATTGAGTTTGACGGCAGGGTCGTAAGAATCATAAGCCGGTTCAAAAATAATGGCTTCATCACCTTGATGGATAAAAGCCGTGATAGCCGTAAATAAAGCTTGCGTCGCACCGGCTGTAATCGTTATTTCAGTATCGGGATTTAGATTTTTGTTATATAATTTTTTGACCTTGCCGGCTATGGCGTTACGTAGTTCAGCAACACCCGGCATCGGTGCATATTGATTTTTGTCTGCCAGCATATATTGATGCACCAAATTGATTAAATCACGAGAAACCGGAAAATCAGGAAAACCCTGTGAAAGATTAATCGCATTGTACCGGTTTGCCAAACCGGACATTACGGCAAAAATAGAGACTTCGGTTTTGGGTAATTTACTATTGATTTGCATGTTTGATCTTGATTAAAATTCGTAAGCAAGATACTATTTAATTTTGAATTTTTGTTTCGTATTTTTATGAAAAAATTTTATTTGTAAAAAGTATCAAACAGATGAAGTTTCCTGAACAATTTTAATATTGCGTTTGGGCAAAATGTATAAAATGACTATCGCATTCGGCATTGTTTAAATTATGCAATACCTCAAAAAAATAAAAAATTTCCGTAAATTCGCAATCCGCAAAATTAAAATAAATGAAAAAGAAATTAATCATCATAGCACTTGGCGGTAACGCATTGCTCAAAAATGGTCAAAAAGGCAGTATCAACGAACAAAATTTGAACGTTAGAGAAACCCTCGAAAACATTTACCCCATCATAAAAGAAGGGCATGATTTGATAATCACTCATGGCAACGGACCGCAAGTCGGTTACATTTTATTGAAAAATGATGCCGGAGAACAAATTTATGATATTCCACAAGTACCTTTAGATGTTGCTGTTGCCGATACCCAAAGTGAAATCGGGTATTTGATACAAAGTGAACTCTACAGTTTATTGCATCAAAATGGTATCAAACGTGAAGTTATATCTACGAATACTATGATTGCTGTAGCAGTGGATGATCCTGCTTTTCAAAATCCTACTAAACGCATTGGCAAAACTTACTATGATATCAAAGAAGTAGAAAAATTACAATCGGAAAAGGGGTGGATTTTTAAAGCGGAAACCAAAAACGGCAAAACCGGTTGGCGACGGGTTGTACCATCTCCTAAACCGGTAGATGTTATCAGTAAAAACACCATAAATACTTTAGCGCGTAGCGGCGCAATAGTTATAGCTGTTGGTGGCGGCGGTGTCCCTGTCACTATTGAGGGTAATACATTACATGGTGCCGAAGCGGTTATTGATAAAGATCTGGCTTCTGCCCTACTCGCCAAACAAATCAATGCCGACCAATTTATCATTTTAACCGATGTGGCTTATGTATATCTTGACTATGGCACGGACCGCCAACAAGCCCTCGATTACATCACCGTACAAGAAGCTTACCAATATCTGAAAGAAGGGAAATTCGGTGAAGGAAATATGGCTCCAAAAATACAAGCTGCCATTAATTTCATTGAAGCCGGTGGTAAAGAAGTTTTAATAACCGATTTAAAAGGTATAAAAAATCAAAAAGGAACTAAAATAATAAAAAGTAAGTAGTCTAATATAGTTTTGCCGGTGAGTTAGAATTATTCTTAATGATTCTCGTTTATCCTTCTTAATAATTTCGTATTTTTGTCAATTAAATACAGATGAATGGTAAAAATACCGGATACCTTAAAACAATTATTGACGCAAATAAAACAAAGTGCTATTATTATTCATCGCAATCCGGATGGAGATGCCCTAGGGGCAGGTTTGGCATTAAAGCGATATTTACATAAACAGGGTATTAAAGTCGATTTGATTTCCCCTAATGAAATTCCTAATTACCTCAAATGGCTTCCGGATATTAATGAAGTCATCATTTATGACGAACAAGCCCAAAAAGCACAAAAAATATTAAAGGATGTTCCGATTATTTTTACCTTGGATTTCAATGACTTATCTCGTGTTGGGAAAGATTTTGAAAAATACTTAAAAACTTTAAAAGACCGAACATTCGTGATGATTGATCACCATTTGGAACCGGCTGATTATGCCGAATTCAAATTTTCAGATTCTTCAAAAAGTTCTACCAGTGAAATGGTTTTTGACTTTATAACGGCATTAAACGGACAACATCTCATTGATCAAGATATGGCAACCTGCTTATACACCGGTATTATGACCGATACCGGGTCTTTCAAATTTCCAAACACAACCCCACATACCATGTGTATTGCTGCCGATTTGATGAAAAAAGGGATTAATCATAATGAGATACAAATCAAAATCTATGATTCTTTTTCATTAGACAAATTACATCTTTTAGGAGAAGCGCTCAACAAACTTATTTTTTTACCGCAATACAAAACTGCTTATATCGCTTTGAGCCAATCAGACCTTAAGAAACACCACTATCAAAAAGGAGATACCGAAGGCTTTGTCAACTATGGTTTGTCACTTAAAGATGCCGATTTTGCTGTGATGTTTTTAGAGAATGAAAATGAAGGCGTCCGCATTTCTTTCCGTTCCAAAGGTAATTTTCCGGCAAATGAATTTGCCAAAAGGTATTTTAACGGTGGTGGACACAAAAATGCAGCAGGCGGCAGAACCCAAACAAACTTGTATGAAACCGTCCAATTATTTTTAGAAAAATTACCTGAATTTATAACCGAATTACAGACTACAAATGACTAAATTTATCATAAATATCAGCATCATCATACTTTTTTGGTCTTGTAAAAATAACAATCAAGCAGCTCGTGAACCCATACAACATCAAAAATCGCATGTCGATATGGAATCTGTTCGACATAATCAAGACATCAACCGGCGAGAAGAAGCATATATTTCAAAAATGATAGCGCATGACACGCTTCATCAGTATATTAATTCAGGTAACGGGTTTTGGTATTATTATCTGAAACAAAATCAAAAAACAAAAAAAACACCGGAAGCCGGTGATCAGGTTTTGCTCAACTATGAAATCAAAGATTTGAGTGGCAATATTATCTATAGTTTTGATGAAATCGGTGACAAAACCTATCATGTCGATCACGAAAATTATTTTAGAGGTTTTCGTGAAGCCGTTAAACTACTCAAAGAAGGCGAGTCAGGTGTTTTTATTTTTCCTTCAAACGCCGCCTATGGATTTCATGGAGATGAAAAAAAAATAGGAACCAATATTCCTCTAATT
>WFZY01000179.1 GCA_015489265.1 Flavobacteriaceae bacterium
GATATCAATCAATATCATGATGATTTCAAATTTGTTGGTAGCCGCATCATCAATATGCTCTATACTGCTGAAATGGCAAAAGATAGGGTTAATGACATCATCCGTCCCAAACTTGAAAAACGCGGTATGGTGGTCAACGGCATGTTAAGTGAGTTCGGTAAAAAGGTTTTAGAAGTTTATGAAGAAGTTGAGCCCTATTTTTATGTTAACAAACCCCTTCAAGAATTTTTGAAAAAGACTTTGGTCGGGCCGGCACCTAAACGTGAATTGCTAGATGCCGACAAATTCCAAATCATGGAAAGTGAAGCCCTTCGGTTACTATCATTTTCGGCACCGGATGGTCAATATTACAATTTGAGTGGGGTGGGGCAACAAATTAGAGCAGCATTACTTAAAGGTGCTTTCTTTAAACCTATTACTCAAGAATATTTTGAAGCACTGTTTCAATTGATTGCAGGTAGTGATATTGAAGATAATCAACTCAAACAAGATCTAATAGCTCAAGCTGTCATTGATACCGATAACAATCTTTTACCCGCCGGTGAACATTTACTACGCGCCGGTGATTTATATTTCCATGGTTTTTATGATGAACCAATGAGTATCGATATTGACGAAGTGGAATTCGGAGTTTTATCTACCATCAAAGAAATCAATGACGAAACAGCCAAAAATCCGGAATTTTTAGCTACAAAAGCTAACATCAAAGCCGAGTTTATCGATAAAAAGTTTAAAGAAGCCCAGACCTTAAAAGAAAAATGGGGCAGACGACTTAAAGAATTGCCTAAAATTAAACAAAAATATGTAGCGGAATTAGAACAAGCTAAAACTGCCGAAGAATGGTTTAATAAAGTTTATGATTTTGATGCGGCTTTATTCGGTTTGCACGGTTTTCAATTGATTGCAACCGAAGTTAAAGATGACAAAATGTACTATTTCCTGACAGATGACGGTCAAAAAGTTTATGACAAACTTAAAGACAGTCCGCGTGAAATTCCTGCTGAAGCTGTTAAAGCCATTACCATTGGCAGACATGTATTCTTTGCACCGGATGGTCGTTGGGTTGAAAAAGCCAAAAAAGCCAAAACCATTGAAACGGCGCCTACTCCAACCGGACGTTTCTTTGCCCGTTTGGCTTACAATAATAAAACGCCTAACTTGACCAAATACGGTTTGGAAGTGATGCAGCCACTCCCCTATACTACCGGTATGTATCTTGACGACTTGATGACTTATCTCAAAGATTATAACCAAGATGAAGTCATTCAACTTTTGGAAAAACTGGATGCCCGTGGCATCGTCAATTTTTTCCCTAATGATATGATCATGCTGACCGAAGCCGGTAAAAAAATCAAACATGCCACTACCGGTATTGCAGGCGATATCAAATATCCCGTAACACCGCATGTCATTGATGTATTGCGTGCCTTAATGGAAGTAGGTAGTTTGTATGTCAAAGAACGCAAAGTGCGTATCTTGCCCGATAATTGGAAAAAAGCTTTGAAATTACTCAAAATGGATATGGAAACCTTTGAAAATACCTTAACCCTGCTTCGTCGTGCCGGATATATCGGTAAAGATAGCGTAACCGAAAATGGTGTTTTATTGATTGAAGCAGCCGAAATACTCGAAAATATTGATTATGACTGGACGGAAGTTGAAGTGTAAGATCAATAATTACAATTTAGAAAGGGGCTGTCTCAAAAGGGCGGCCTTTTTTAGTTTAAAAAAAATAAATACAGTCAATTTGTAAAAAATAAACATTTTTTTATTCATCATAAAATTTCATATATTGCGTAATTTCTTTTACAATATCCAAGACGATAGGAATAACTTCTTCGGGCATCTCCAACTCCGGATTTTTTATTCTATTATTCAATATTAAAGTAGCAAAGTAAAGCAATGGTAGTTTGTCTTGAAGTTCTTTGCCGTATTTGTCCGATTCAAAATAAGATAATACCAGATTTTTTTGGTTTAAAGATAATAAAAACAAGATTAAATCTGATAACATTTCAATCGGTAAATTATCGACAAAAGCCTCCATTCTATTGGATACATCATTAAAAATACCGTTCCATATCTCTATGATAAATAATATAGCTTTATGATTTAGTTTATCGCTCTTAATATTTTGTGTCAACTCCAATGCTTTTTTTCTATTTTTGTTAAGTTCAAAATAAAAAAATGCCAAATTAAAAAACGCTTCTTCAACACCTTTATTTACTGCCTCTTTATAATAAGATTCTGCTTCTTTATACTTTTCTTGTTTTATATAAATTATAGCCAAATTATTCATAGCACCTGTATGCCCTTTTTCTACTGCCATTAAATAATATTTCTCTGCTTCTTTATACTTGTCTCGGGTTTCATATAATAATCCCAAATTATTCATTGCATTTTCATGCCCATTTTCTATTGCCATTAGATAATATTTCTCTGCTTCTTTGTACTTATCTTGATTCGTATATATTAATGCTAAATTATTCGCAGCACCTGTATGCCCTTTTTCTACTGCCATTAAGTAATACTTTTCTGCTTCTTTGTACTTATCTTGTTCCCCGTATAATAACGCCAATACAAAAAATTTCTCCCCATCTTCTTCATTCTCAATCTTATTAGCCAGTTTTAACGCCTCATTTATTTTACCTTCCTTTTGAAATTCTTCTATTTGTTTAAGTATCGTTTCTGCTTTTTTAGGCAAATAATAAGCTGCCTGTTCTCTAATTTGTAAAGTATTTTCGATAAGGGCATCTCGCATTTCTATCCCTATATGTTTGGATTGGCTTATGGCTTTGGTAAGGATACTGGCTTTTTCAAAACCAATTTTTTTGCTTTTTACATTTTCCAAATGCTGTTTTGCCAGTACTTTTAACTCATCTTTATTGTACCAATACTCTAAAAATAAGGTCAGATAGATAGCTTTACGTCTTTGTTCGGGATTGCCTTGGGTGGCAATCAGCCACATATTAAAAAACCGTTCGGCAATTTGATATTTGTTCTTTCTGTTTTCTGTTTTTAGTTTTTTAATAATCCCGTATTGTTCCAATTGTTTGAGATAAGAAGCAACCAATTTTGATTCCATGCGACATAAGTTAACCAATTCTTTGGTACTAACCGGTTTCCAAAAAAAAGCCGTTTCTAACACTATTTTTTGTTGGGCTTTGGTTAGACTCCACAATCGTTCTTGATAAATTGGTGTTGCCTTGTCCATAATATAATTGATGTACTTAGCATCAAATTTCTCATCATTGCTCAATAAAATTCTGATAAAAAACTGCAAAGTCCTTGGCAAACCATCCGTAAGAATTCTAATTGCTTCAATATTTCCACGATGTGTACTTGTATAGTTAGTCAAAATAGGCAAATTCATAATTTTGCCCCAGTGCTTCAAAAGTGTATCTATTTCTTGCAAACTCAACGGCTTTAACCTATGAATTCTAAAAAAGTCGTAAAATGGCATATCGTGTTTCCAAAAATGTTCACTCATGCGCGTACTGGCTGCTACAATTTGTATATTGTTATCATTAATTAAAGCGGCACGCAACACTTTGGCATCCTCTTTAATACTTTCAATAATTTTATCAAAATTATCAAGTAATACAACAACCTTTTTCTTTTTTTCTCTGATGAGTTTGTTTAAAACGCCGTATAAATATCGAGTATAACTATGATTGTCTTCAAAATCGGAAAAGTTTTGCAATTCAATATCGGGTTCTAATTCGTTAATTATTTCATACCACAAATCAGCCAGTCTGAATATACCCGCTTGTTCTTCGGCAAAATTAATGGAGATGTATTTTTTGTTTAATTCTTTATTTTCCTTTAGTTCTATTTCTATTCTTTTCAGAAGCGTAGATTTGCCCGAACCTCTGGCACCGAGTATCAGCTCGTGCTGTAATGAGTCATTAGGTTGGGTACGTTTTAAGACATTTACTATCGTATCAAACTCATTAACACGAACAACAAAATTAGTTTTAAGCGTTTTGTCGTCTGTATTAGCCGCTTGATATAAGTTTAATTCTTCGACAAACCGGTCGCCTGAATTTGCATTAGTTTTCATAATAAGGATTGTTTTTTAACCAAAATCCTCTTAAAAAAGGGGAAATAAAATAGTATTTATCATCATTTTTAACAATATACCCATCATTGAGTAGCACTTTTACAAGTTGCATATAAGTAGTCGTTTTACTATGTTTTACGGCCAAATCATAAACTTGTCTCGGGTTGATTTTGCCTTTATGTGCTATAAAAACAAGTAGTTCGTTCATAAAATCGGCATCTTGTTTTTCAAAATATTTATACAAGCGAGAAAACCAATCGTCAAAATATTCATTCTCCTCAACTTGATGATTAAAAGCCTCATCAATGACATTGGTAGAAATGTTTTTGTTATGGTTAGCTTTAGCTATTTTATTAATTTCATCTAACATTAAATTGATAAAATAAGGAATAGGATATTTTATTTTATCAATTAAGTATTGAGCTATTTCATCAGAATAAGTAACAGAAGCATTTTGGGTTGCCAACTGTATATATTCAATAGCTTCGACATAATCAAAAGGTTTAAATTTTATTTCTTTTAAATCGTTTATATCATTGGTACTTTTTGAAATATTTCTAACAATATGTCTCATACCAATAGAACCCGTCCATACAAAAAGTAATGCATTCCGATTAAAATCTTGCCTCCAAGAACGAATATTTTTTAATATTCCAAGTGCCTCTCGTACCTTGTTATTCTCATATAAATAATGTAAAACATCTGGTAATTCATCTATAAACAAGATCACCTTAATTTTCTGATTTTCTAATTTTCGTATCAGGATTCTTATTTCTTCTTTATAATTAAAATCTTTTTTATTCTTAAATTTAATACCGCTATCCCAACTGATAGATTCAATACCTCTGCCACTAAAAAACTTTTTTAAAGATTGTTTAATTTGATCATTTCGTTTCAGACTTTTTAAAATTAATTCATATATCGTTTCATAGAATTCTTTCTCCGATTTAATATCTTGTATATTCTTAAAAACGTAAGTTCAATTAGTAAATGCAACATTTAGGAGCATAAAGTAAGCTAATTATTCGCTATCCCTTCGCTCTTTTTGAGAAGTGAAGCGTAGCGAAACGGAGCAAAAAGAGCGAAGGGATCACCC
>WFZY01000180.1 GCA_015489265.1 Flavobacteriaceae bacterium
GATACAATAAATAGTAATTATAACTGCAAACCTAAACTATACGTTTTAAATAAAAAATATATATTTGTTTGTGGTAAAAAAGGAGAATGTTCTTTACAAAGTAAATGCAATATGTTTAAAACTTTAGTTGTTGATACTGATTCTTTTAAAAATTAAGCATTTACTAATTGAGTATACATGCTATCAAAGCCCCGTTTCAGTTCGTTTTCCCGACCAATCTTACAATGCTGTTTTTTATATCAAAAAAAATTAAACGATATTATATCAGCATTAAGCCGAATTGGCATGAAAGACGGTACCGTCAAAGTATTCAAAATCAGTGGAAAACTATTCAAAACATTACACAAAATTATCAAATTAATACCGGAACTTATTTTCAAAAATACCCGAATATCAATTTGGGTTTAATACTACAAATAAATCAACATTTTATGAACGGACAAAATCATCGATATATACAAAATATCCCGTCAGTAAATTTGACCTACGATTATAAAAATCTAAACTTTACAGCAGATTATCAATACATCTATACCAAAGATTTGTCCGTTAATCGAAGCGGTTATCATATAGCCGGATTCAGCTTGATTTATCAAAAAGACAAGAGCCCTTGGGGGGTGGAATTACAAGGACAAAATCTGTCTGACAATCGGGTTATCAAATCATATCAACAATCGGATTTTATCATTTCCGATACGCAAATTTCGATACAATTGCGAATTGTGATGTTAAAATTGCGGTATAAGTTGTAATGATATAGCACTTACGGCGAATGCTTTCTTTTTATTGCTGTCGTGTTTTCAGAAAAAAATCCTAAATTTGAAAACCGATTCAAATAATAAAGCATATCGAAAAATGTTAGGATTAAAATCAGAAACACCGGTCAAATGGGCGGAAATCGTCATGCAGGACTTAAATACTTTTTTGACCGACCACGCTTACAACGAGATGAAAGCGGCACAATCGGCAATGGCAGTCATCAACCACCAACCCGATGATACTGAATTTGTCAATACCATGTCGGCATTAGCCATAGAAGAGATGCAACATTTCGAAATGGTTTACCGGTGGATACAAAAAATGCAACTGCAACTGGGCCAAGAATCTCAAAATGCTTACGCTATGCAATTGCGCAAATTCTTTCCAAAAACCAAAGACCGGCAGGAAAAATTTTTACAAAAATTAATGCTGTCATCTCTCATGGAAGCCCGCAGTTGTGAACGCTTTGATACGTTGATTCCCGTTTTAGAACCGCAATATCCCGAACTAGCCCGTTTTTATAAAGATTTGTTTGTCAGTGAAGCGCGGCATTACCGCGTTTTTCTGGACTATGCCCGAAAATTCGGCGGTAAAGAGCGTATTGACCAAATATGGGATAAGCTTTTGACTTACGAAGCGGAACTTATCAATAGTTTAGGACAAAAACCCTTGGTACATGGCTAAGCAGTCCCTGCATATCACAGTTTTTGGCGGTGGCAATGTCGCCACACATTTGGCTAAAAACTTATTGGCATTGCCCAATGTCCGCTTGCAACAAATCTATAACCGGCATTTGAACGCTATCAAAAACTTTGAACAAGATACCGAAATCATTGACGATTTATCCAAACTCAAGCCGGTAGATATGTTTATATTGTGCTTAAAAGACGATGTGATTGTGCCTTTCTCAAAAAAATTACGTGCTTTTGATAGCTTAACAGTACATACATCGGGAAGTGTGGCTATGACCGATTTGCAAACCCGTCGAAAAGGAGTTTTATATCCGTTTCAAACTTTTTCAAAAGACAAACCGGATCTGGATTTTTCAAATATTCCTATCTTGATTGAAGCAGAAAATGATTCGGACTTACAGTTATTAAAAAATCTGGCAAACCGACTTTCCAAAAACGTACAAAAAGTTGATTCAAAGCAGCGTCAAGCCCTACATATCGCCGGCGTATTTGCCGCCAATTTTGTCAATTATATGTACCGGCAAGCGGCGGAACTCTTACAAGACCATCAACTATCTTTTGACTTGGTAAAGCCCTTAATTTTAGAAACCGCCCAAAAGATTCAAACACTCTCGCCGGCAGAAGCCCAAACCGGACCGGCAAGTCGTGGCGATTATAAAACAATCAATAAGCATTTGGATTTTTTAAAGACCGGTTCAAAATACGACTTATATCAATATCTTTCGGAATTGATTTTAAAAGATTCTGAAAGAAAAAAAATATAAATATTCTACAAAGGTGTCGTCCCAACGTCCGTCGGGACTCAATGGTATTTATATGTTGATTACTACAAAGATATCGCACCTACGGCGCTATAAATATTTGAATATCGACAAATTGATATGATCTCAAATAAAATTTTGCAAATTATAAATATCGGTGTAACTTTGCCGCGTATTAAAAGGACGGATTTGACTGCTTGCAACCTTTAAAAAAAATGCTAAAACGTATTTCCTGCCGGTCAGTCAATCCTACTTTTTATTAAAATAGTTTTATGATTACAATATTTGTATTGTAGTTGTAAGCTTATGTTTACATAAAAAATAATTGAGAAATGAAAATATATTAGTGGAAAGCGATAAAGTGCGACTTCGCACTTGGTACTTTTCACTTAAATAAACAATAAAAAAATTACATTATGTCATATTTATTTACATCAGAGTCTGTATCAGAAGGACACCCCGATAAAGTTTCCGATCAAATTTCCGATCGTTTGTTAGATAATTTTTTGGCTTTTGACCCCGAATCAAAAGTGGCTATCGAAACGCTGGTTACAACCGGACAAGTGGTTGTTGCCGGTGAAGTTAAAAGTAAAACTTATGTCGATGTGCAAAAGATTACCCGCGAAACCATCAAGCAAATCGGGTATGATAAAGACGATTATTATTTCAGTTATAAATCACTCGGCGTTTTGTCCGCCATACATGACCAAAGTGAAGATATCAACCAAGGTGTGGTCCGCGAAACCAAAGAAGCCCAAGGTGCCGGAGACCAAGGTATGATGTTCGGTTATGCCACCAACGAAAGTAAAAACTACATGCCGTTGACATTGGATATTGCCCATAAGCTGGTTTACAAATTGGCGGAAATTCGTAAAGAAGGACTACAAATGACCTACTTACGCCCCGATTCAAAAAGTCAGGTAACCATTTTATATGATGACAATAACAAACCGGTCAAAATAGACACCATTGTGGTTTCCACCCAACACGACCCCTTTGATAAGGACGACGACAAAATGCTTAAAAAAATCAAAGACGATGTTCAAAACATTTTAATTCCGAAAATATTATGCGAAAATCCCGAACTCGAACCGCTGTTTTACGATTACAAATTACTGGTCAATCCAACCGGTAAATTTGTCATCGGCGGACCGCACGGAGACACGGGGCTTACCGGACGTAAAATCATAGTCGATACCTATGGCGGACGCGGTGCCCACGGCGGTGGGGCTTTCTCGGGCAAAGATCCTAGTAAAGTTGACCGTAGCGGCGCTTATATGGCACGGTATATTGCCAAAAATTTAGTGGCAGCCGGTGTGGCTGACGAACTGTTGATTCAAGTGTCTTATGCTATTGGTGTGGCTCAACCCGTTAGTATTTTTGTCAATACTTACGGTACGGCAAAAGCCGGTATCAAAGACCAAGACATTGCCGAAAAAATCCAAGCAATTTTTGACTTAACACCGGCAGGTATTGAAAAAACTTTAAAATTGCGAAATCCTATTTACAGCGAAACTGCCGCTTACGGACATTTCGGAAGAACGCCCGTTACCAAAACCAAACATTTTGAGCGCTACGATTATACCGAAGGACGAGTTATTACTCTAGAAAAAGAAATAGAACTCTTTACTTGGGAAAAATTGGATAAGGTTGATGAAGTCAAACAAGTTTTTGGAGTGTAGGATTTTGAAATAATCATTCTATACAGCTACCTAGCGATTATATTGCGTAGAAAAAACTCTTACTGTAATTATATTTTTTTCAGACTACCATACAAGAGGACTCATACAGTATCATAGAGACAGACAAGGTAGTATAGCAGCATTCAAAAATTTGCAAATAAAATTCCTCAAACTAATATTTTTTTTCAACTTTGAGGAATTTTAATTATCTTTGTTGCATAACATTGAAAAAACAATATGCAAAAGATTTTAAGAAAAAGCTTGCTTGACAAACTTTTTGTTCTCAAAGATAAAAACTTTATAAAGGTTGTTACAGGTGTTCGGCGTGCCGGAAAATCGACTTTGCTATTGCAATTTCAAGAACTGTTAAGAAAAAATAATCCGCGGATATCGCTTATTTCCATCAATATGGACTTGCCCAAATTTCGTTTTCTTGGTGAAAAAAATTGGAAAGAAATTTATGATTATATCCAAACAAAATTGCGAGAAAACGAAACCAATTATGTTTTTATAGACGAGGTGCAAAACATTCCGCAATTTGAAAAACTGCTCGAAGGACTGTATGTTACCCCAAATGTAGATGTATATGTTACCGGTTCAAATGCTTATCTTTTATCAAGCGAATTGGCAACCTTGCTTACCGGTCGTGCATTTGAAATCAATGTGTTACCATTTTCATTTGCCGAATATCTGGAATTTACAGGTCAGATAACTAATACCGATCGCGCTTTTGCTCATTATTTGCGAATTGGCGGTTTTCCCGAAGCTGTTGGATTTGCTGAATCAGGAGAAAACTACGTTTATGATTATCTGAAAACGGTTTTTCGAAATATCTATGAAAATGACATACAAAAAAGATACACAATTTACCATGAAGCATCTTATTACGAAGTTGTTAAATTTCTAATTGACAGTGTAGGTTCAAAAGTTTCAGCTAGAAACATGGCAAGGGTGCTTACGGCAAACGAAAAAAAAATTGATAATAAAACGGTATCGAAATACATTGACACGCTTGCAGATGCTTATCTTTTTTATAAAGTAAACCGATATGACATTAAGGGGAAACAGCATTTGGCAACACAAGAAAAATATTATCTCGTAGATTTAGGTTTGCGATATGCATTATTAGGAAAAGACCTTGCCGCAGATATGGGACATCTACTTGAAAATGTTATTTATCTTGAATTATTACGTCGAAATTATCAAATATGGATAGGTAAAGCGGCTCATCTCGAGGTTGATTTTGTGGTCAGAAACAAAACCGGTTATACAAAATACATC
>WFZY01000181.1 GCA_015489265.1 Flavobacteriaceae bacterium
CTTGACCTGTTATGTTTCCAAAACCTGATAGGTCTTAATATAAGAGTAAAAAATTACAAATCAAATTAATATAGACCTAGCAGGTTTGTAAAACCTACTAGGTCGGGGGAAATCAAAAACCTGTTAGGTTTCTAAAACCTGATAGGTCTGTATATAAGGGTAAAATAACTATAAATCAAATTATTAAAGACCTAGCAGGTTGGTAAAACCTACTAGGTCAGGAAAATTTCAACTTTAAACTAATATGATACTAATAGCAGATGGTGGTTCAACCAAAGCGGATTGGATTGCTTTGGACGACCAAAAACAAGAAATTTTCAGAACAAGGACCAAAGGATTAAATCCGGCTATTTTGACCGAAGCCCAATTGGAAAACCGTTTGGTCAACAATTTTGAGTTAACCAAAAATGCAGACAAAGTTGATGCTGTCTATTTCTATGGTGCCGGTTGTGGGACGCCCAAACCCAATGCCAAATTGGCAAAAGTCTTGCAAAAGGTTTTTCTAAATGCAAAAATTGAGGTAGCGGAAGATATGTTGGCGGCGGTTTATGCGGCATCGGGTGGGGCAGAAGCCATTGTTTGTATTTTGGGGACAGGTTCCAATTCTTGTTATTTTGATGGTAAAAAAATGCATCAAAATGTAGCATCATTGGGTTATATATTGATGGATGAAGCCAGCGGTAATTATTTTGGAAAAAAATTGATTCAAGATTTCTACTACCAACGAATGCCGGAAGCTATTGCCCAAGATTTTGCACAAAAATACAATTTGGATGCTGATGAAATCAAGCGAAATTTGTATCAAGAAGACAGTCCGAATGCTTATTTAGGCCAATTTGCCGAATTTATGTTTGATCATAAAGATAAACCTTATATGCACCAATTGATTCGTAAAGGTTTTGAAGAATTTATGGAAACTCGTGTTTTGCCTTATCCCAAAGCCAAAGAAGTACCGGTATATTTTATTGGGTCTATTGCCTATTTTTTCAGACCGGTTTTGGAAGAAGTTGCTAATAAATACGGCATAACAATTAAAGATGTGATTCGAAGACCAATTGACCGGTTGGTTGCTTATCATCAGCAAAATACTTAAAAAACTTGACGATTATGAAACCGCCAAGTCTTATAATTCATTTCCAAATTACTTCACCGCAATAGCCGATATTTCAACCTGCACATTTTTAGGTAATTTGGCTACTTGAACGGTTTCACGAGCAGGTGGGGGTGTTTTGCCGTTGAAATAACCGCCATAAATTTCATTAACGACGGGAAAATCATTCATGTTTTTTAAGAAAATACTGGTTTTAACGACATTGCCAAAATTCATATCCGCTTCTTTAAGGATAGCTCCTAGATTTTCCATAACCAAATGCGTAGCCAATTCGATATTTTCCAAGATCAATTCTCCGGTTAAAGCATTCATAGGAATTTGTCCGGATATAAACATAATGCCGCCGGTTTGAATGGCTTGACTATAAGGGCCGATAGGGGCGGGGGCATCATTTGAGGTAATTTGGTTTTTCATGGACATATTGTAGAATTTTAAGATTATATGCAAATTTAGTGATTATTTTTGAGGAAATGATGATTTATGTCGCTTCATAAAATGTTAAGTTCTTTGATGGATGTTTACTATTTCCGGCTTTAAATCTGCTTAAAATTTGAGGAAATGGTGAATTGAGGAAATGAGGACCACTAATGCAAGGCGATTAGATTCCAGTTCACTTTTACCATATTTTGAACGTTTAATGACTAACTTCAATTTTATGAATGTCATTCCCTATTTTCAATAGATAAATGCCTTTTGATAATTGACTGATATCTATTTTATTTTGCTTGGATGTAGCTTTTAAAATCAACTTTCCTTCTAAGCTAAATAATTGAGAATCAACATCATTTTTTGATTTTATAAATATATATTGATGTGCCGGATTTGGATAAATCCTAGTATTTTTTGATTGAAATTCAGCAATTCCCGCCAAGTTATATTGAGAAAAATCAGGAATACCATACCCATAGTCATTATCCGGATTGTTAAAGCGGTCGGAAATGCTAATTAAATCTTGTTTGATTTGTGCCGGTGTTTTCTGCGGAAAAGCTTGTACCATACAAGCTACCATGCCGGCAGTAATTGGTGATGAGAAAGAAGTGCCGCTGAGTCCTTGAATTTGCCCGTTCCAATATACGGCTGTTCCGGCACCTTGTGCCATCACATCCGGTTTGATACGACCATCAGCAGTTGGACCAACAGAACTAAAATCCGTTTTAATACCCGAAGCATCAACCGCACCTACCGTAATGACACTGACAGCATCAGCCGGCATCCCGATTTTTGGCCAGGATGTATTACCGGAATTTCCGGCGGAAACCACCACATTGATACCACGGGAAACAGCAATTTCGGCGGCTCTACTGACAAATGAAGTCTGTCCGTCCAAATCTGCCATCGTATAGCTGTATTCGGGACGGTCAAAAGTTTGATAACCTAAGGAAGTGTTTATGACATCAACACCGATACTATCCGCTCGTTCGGCAGCTTCCGCCCAATAGGATTCTTCAATAGGCATTTCTTGTGATACATCTTCCGAAACATATAGCGCCACACTGACATCCGGTGCGGTTCCTACAAGTACGCCTTGACTTTTGGCTGCAATTGTAGATAAGACACCGCTTCCATGCATACTAAACTGATAGACATTGGCATCATGGCTGACAAAGTTATAAACATCAACTATTTTATTATTTTGAAATAAGTGTTGAAACAAAGGCGCTGTATTAACGTCTTCAAATCCGGCATCGATTATACCGACCAAAACGCCTTCGCCGGTATAATTATGTTGGTGCATCACTTCACCGTGTAGCATATTGATTTGTCCGGCACCATAGCCATAATCAAAATTGACACGTCTGGATGAAATGGGAACGGCTTGTTCATTATAAGGATGCGGTCGTGTAATGACGCCAATGTTTTTATTGGCAAATTCTATTTTATTGACAAAACTCAGATTGAGCAGATTTTGAATATCGTTTTGTGTACCGGTGACATGA
>WFZY01000182.1 GCA_015489265.1 Flavobacteriaceae bacterium
AAGTCCCCCAAAGCGAACGTGACGCTTTGATAGCCCTTTACAATGCCACCGACGGACCAAACTGGTCAAATTCAAGCAATTGGAATACGTCTAATCCTGTAAGCACTTGGTATGGCATAACGGTTGAAAACATTAACGGTCAAGACCATGTTACAAAAATTCGATTATATTACAAAAATTTGACCGGTAATTTGCCTACTGAAATTGGCAATTTTCCTTATTTAGTAACCTTAAATTTGAGAGGTAATAATTTATCGGGCAACATTCCAACCGAAATAGGTAATCTAACCAATTTATCTTTTTTAAGTTTAAGTCGCAATAATTTATCAGGGACCATTCCAACTAGTTTAAGTACATTGACAAACTTAACCGGGGTCTATTTGTATAATAATCATTTTTCAGGAGTATTCCCTGATTTTACGTCTAATACTAATCTGAAATATGTAAATATAACTAGAAATGATTTCCAATTTGCCGATTTAGAACCAAATTTCAGTACTATCAACACGCTAACCCAATCTAACAACGGGGGATTTTACTATGCCGTAATGAACCCTATCGATGCGGAATTAGCCATTGATATGGTAATCGGCAACAATTATACTTTTAATATGCCGACAGTCAGTGGTACCGGTGTTACATACCAATGGTATCTGAATGATGCAGCTATTCCGGGGGCAACAAATACCTCCTACACTATTACCGGTGCGCAAAACAGCGATTTAGGTGATTATATCTGTAAAGCAAGCAGTCCCGTTATCCCCGACTTAACTATTGATAGAAACATCATTCATCTTTACGGAACGGTTTTACAATCAGATAAAGATGCCTTGATGGCATTATACAATGCTACAGACGGACCAAACTGGACCAACCACGACAACTGGAATACTAGTGAAAAAGTTTATAATTGGTACGGCATTAAAATGCGTGGTAACCGTGTAACCGAAATCAATTTATATGACAACAACTTAACCGGTACTATTCCTAGTGATATTGGCAATTTAACCGGATTAATAAAACTTGATCTAAGCAGAAACATGAATTATTACTCAGGTGACTTACATGGCAACATACCACCCGAAATCGGTAATTTATCAAACTTAGAATACTTGTGGATTGATTTTGCTAATTTATCCGGAAATATTCCGCCTGAAATTGGTAATTTATCTAATTTAAAGGATTTAGATTTATGGTATAACCAACTCACCGGTTCCATTCCGCCGGAAATCGGTAACCTTTCAAATCTTGAAACATTTACAGTTGAAGATAACCCCTTGACCGGTACCATACCGGCCAACTTAGCCAATTTAACCAAAATGCGTTCCTTTTGGATAGGCAATAACCAACTCACCGGTGATATCCCTACAGGATTGTTTGACAATATGCCCGACTTATATTATGCCGCTATTTACGGCAACGATGTTACCGGTGATGTAGATTTATCTCACAACCCGGGTTTACGTGGTGTATGGATGAATGACCTGCAAATTTCAAGTATTGATATACGCAATGGTTATAATGCTTATATTTATAGTGGCTATTTTGAAGCCCGCAATAACCCAAACCTTACTTGTATTTACGTCGATGATAAAAATGCATCCTATTTATCAAGCTGGCAAATAGATTCAAATTCTCATTTCGTAGAAACCCAAGCCGAATGTGATGCACTAACCCAAACAACCTATGTGCCGGATGACAATTTTGAATACTATTTGGAAACACATGATGCACAAGGTAATACTGTACCCGTAGGCGATGCCAATAGTATGGGCAATGGTATTGACAATGATGATTATGTTTTTACATCGAGAATAAGTAATGTAACTTCATTGGATGTTCACCAACAAAATATTTCTGACTTAACGGGTATTGAAGATTTTTCTAATTTAGAAGAACTATTGTGTTATGATAACCAGTTAACGAATTTGAATATAACCCAAAATCCTGCTTTAACAATCTTATGGTGCGCTACTAATCATCTAACAAGTCTGGATATTACACAAAATACAAATCTGGAATTACTCTCTTGTTATAACAATCAATTAACTAATATAAACTCAACTCAAAACACTTCATTAACTACCATTTATTGCTATAATAACCAATTAACTGATTTAGATCTTTCTCAAAATGTACTATTACATTCTTTAGCGTGTTATAATAATAATTTAACAAACTTAGATTTTTCTCAAAATACAAATATAACGGCTATTTTGTGTTCAGGAAATCATTTAACAAATCTGGATGTAACTCATAATATTGCTTTACTAAATCTTTTTTGTGAAGGTAATCAATTAACATCTTTAGATTTAACACAAAACATTAATTTGCAACAACTTAAATGTGCTGCTAATCATCTAACAAATATAGACCTTCGAAACGGCAACAACCAAAATCTTACAAACTTTAGAGCATATAATAATCCCAACTTAACCTGTGTTTTTGTAGATGATGCTAACTATATGAATACCAATTGGCCCAACGCTATCGATGCAACAGCAACTTATGTTGAAACCCAAGCAGAATGTGATGCGCTGCATATAGACGAAAACTTTAAAGCAAGTATCAATGTCTATCCTAATCCGTTTACGGACAAGCTTTCTATTGAAGTAGAAAATGCTGAAAACATCAAAACCGTCAGTATCCAGAACATGCAAGGACAAATGGTTTATAAAAATGAATTCACATCACAAATTAATTTAAAAAACTTGCCGGCTGGTATGTATTTGCTAAATATAACCGATAAGCAAGGTAACCAAGCGGTGTTTAAATTG
>WFZY01000183.1 GCA_015489265.1 Flavobacteriaceae bacterium
TTTAACCATATTCAAAAAGGTGAAATCATGTCGTATGTCACCTTTATTTTATATCTATTACCGATAATTACCGGAGCCATTGCCGATAAAATCGGATATCGATTATCTTTGATTATCGCTTATACTATTTTAGGAACCGGCTATTATTTTATGGGGCAAGTCACGTCATATACAGCGGTTTTCTTGGTATTTTTATGGGTAGCAGTAGGTGCGGCAATGTTTAAACCGATTGCATCAGCTATCGTAACAAAATCTACCGACAAACGCAATTCATCTTTCGGCTTTGGCGTATTTTATATGATGGTGAATATCGGGGGATTTTTTGGTCCATTGTTTTCTGCCAAATTACGTGACCATTACGGTTGGAAAATAGTTTTCTTGATGGCAGCATCATCAATAGCTGTTAACATGATATTGGTTTTATTTGTTTTTAAAGAGCCCAATCGTGAAAAAACTACCGAATCTATCGGGCAAAGTATCTCACGCTCATTTAAAAATATTGTGGAAGCACTATCCGATATGAAATTAACGCTTTTGTTGTTAATTATGATTGGATTTTGGTTGATGTTTAACCAATTATTTTATACACTTCCTACATTTATTGAAGATTGGGTCAATACGAAACCACTTGGAGAATTTTTAGATAAAGCAGCTTTTATTCCGCAATGGTTTGCGGATTTCTTTAAAAATAAAGAAGGTGGTGTTAATCCTGAGATGATTGTCAATTTGGATGCATTCTTTATAGTTATTTTCCAAATGATTATTTCAACAATCATACTTAAGTGGAAACCTATAAGCGCTATGATGTCCGGTATTTTAATCGCTATTATCGGCATTGCCTTATCATTCTATACTAACAATGTATTTTACACGATTTTTGGCATTTTCATTTTTGCCATTGGTGAAATGACATCAAACCCAAAATTTTCTGATTATATCGCTAAAATTTCACCAAAAGGAAAAGAAGCACTGTACATGGGAACCTACTTTTTGCCTATTGCATTTGCTAATCTACTAACCAAATGGATTACCGGTGATTTATATGAAAAATTTGCTGATAAAGTTAGTTTGCTAGAGAATTTACTCTCTCAAAAAGGTATCCAATTACCCAAAGTCGGCACACCGTTAAGCAAGGAAGCTTTTATTGAAAAATTACACACTTTAAAAGCAATAAATGTTGAAGAAGTTTTAAAATTTATCCCTTCAGAAGACAAGGTACAAAATTGGAAACCTGTGGTAAAGCAAATTAAAGAATATGCTAAAAATCAAGGAGTCGAAAATTTATCATTAAGCGGTGAGTTTTCAAAAAACGATTTGATTCACAAAGCTGCAGAAGCATTAAATATGACACCGGATCAATTGACACAATATCTTTGGGATACCTATCATCCAAGTCAAATATGGTATATTATAGCCGGTATTGGATTGATTACAATTGTAGGTTTAGTTGTTTATGACCGTGTGATTGCTGCAAAAGCTAAAAAAGAATTATCCATTTAGTTCATTTCAAAAACAAATTTTATAAAACCCCGGTTAAAAATTTTTTAATCGGGTTATTTTTTTATGTAACTTTAAAGCAAAAATTCACTTATGAAAAAATGGGCATTATATTTAATCGTTTTTCTGGGAATAGTCAGTGGCTTTTTTATGTATAATTCCTATCGTTTGATTAAGGAAAATATCGCTTTAAAAAAAGAACTCAAAGAAACCAATGAAGGTTATGATAACAATATCCAATATGCGATTAAGCTGGAAGATTCCATTAGCGGATTTCAAAAACAAATCAAAGACCTGCAAGCAGCTGATAAATTTTCATTGACGGGCAACCCGAAAGCCGCCAAATATTTATCGGATATTGACGACCAAACCGACTGGCAAAAATATGTCATTGATACACTGATGAAAACCAATAATATGAAAGGGAATAATCCGCTGGTACCTTTTGACGGTATGGCAGGCGCTATGAAAATAATCGATGCCAAAGTACTGAACAACCGTTGGATTATCGCCCGTTTTTCAGACGGTACTTACAGTGGTGAAATGCTCTTAAGATATGATATTAATAAAGATAAAAGCATTGATTTTAAAGTCTTGGATCAGACGTTGTTTAGTTGAAGGGTATAAAGTTTAAAAGTTTAAAAAAGAAATAAGGGATAAAAGAGAATAGATAAATTAGATTTCTCCTCGCTCGTGCCTTACTCGTTCGAAATGACACATAACGAAATATCCCTCATTTCCTCAAATAGTAAGCAGAAATAATGTTTGAAGCAGTCAACAAACCTCAAAACACCAAATAGTCTATGAAACATATAAATTCATCAATTCATCAAATTGTAAGCAGTAATAAGGTTTGAAGTAGTAAATAAACATAAAATAACATAATATGCTATGAAGTACAAAAAATTATCAATTCCTCATTTCCTCAATTTGCAAGCAGAAGTAAAGTTTGAAGTAATAACCAAACATAAAAGTACCAAATAATCTATGAAGCAGATAAATTCATCATTTCCTCAAATAGTAAGCAGAAATATTGTTTGAAGCAGTCAACAAACCTCAAAA
>WFZY01000184.1 GCA_015489265.1 Flavobacteriaceae bacterium
CCATGGCGTTATTTAATCCTTATAAAGAATTGGAAATATCAGTAGAATTTGAAGATTTGTATGTCAATCAAAACTATAATAACATCAGCAATAAATTTTGGTCGCCGGCATTATTCGGCGGCTTGGGTTATTGTTATGGACCAGTTGTAGCCGGATTCAAATACAATTTTTTATATAACCCCAAAACAAGCGTTTATCAAGATGCTTTTATTCCCTTTATCCGTATATATTTTTAACCAATGAAGCAAAACAAATCCTCAATTCCTCATTTCCTCAAAACAATAATTTCCTCTAAACATATAGTAGAGATTTTTATATTTTTTCTGTATTTTACGTCCTTTGCGCAGTATGATAACTTATTGATTGCTAAAGATTCAACAAGCTTAAAACCTAAAACTTTGGCAATAGGTATTGACAACATGGCTTTTGTCAAAGACAATGAATATTTTAATCTGATTGCTGACGGTTATACCTTATTGGGCAACCAAACGGAAGTGTCATTCAACTATCAAGCGCATCAAAATTACCGGTTGACAGCCGGATTTTATGCTTTAAAATACTTTGGTACCAATAATTTTGAACCTTTAATTCCTTATGTAGGTTTAGAAATAAACAAAGGACACAGCCGGTTTAATATCGGCAAACTTTATACAGATGACCGGCATCAACTACCAGATGAAATTTATGCTTTTGAACGACTGTTAGATGCCCGCCATATCGAACACGGCTTGCAACACCGGTTTAATAATGCGCATTGGCAAACAGACACTTGGCTCGAATGGGAACATTTTATTCAAAAAGCAGACCACCGGCGCGAGCGACTCAATTTCGGACAAAGCACAACGTTCAAACAGCGTTTCAAGCATTGGCAATTCAGCATTCCGCTACGAATTTACCTACAACACCGCGGCGGACAAATCAATGTCAGAGATAACGGCAACAGCGCAGTAAACAATGCAGTAGTGTTTGCCAATTCGGCTGTGGGTATCGCCCTTGAAAACCAACTTAACAACCGGACCAAGATCGGTTTCAAATATCAGTATTTGCGCTTGGACATGAATAGTAACAATCCAGAAGAACTGCTTTTTACGTCGGGCTATGCGCACAAATGGCAAATTTTTGTCAAATACCGGCATTGGCAAACTTATGTGTCTTATTGGCAATCCCATCAATTTGTGGCACCCAAAGGCGATGATATGTTTCAATCGGTGAGCCGTCGGGTTGAAAAATATGTGGATACTCAAAACCAACCGGCTGATGTCTTTAAATATCATGCCGAACCGCATCGGCAGCTATTAACTCTATCGACAAGATACCAAAAAGAGATTTTTCCGGATTTAAACTTGGCTTTTATCATCGATGTATATGACCAACTAAACCGGTCAAGTATTCAAAGTGTCTATTACAATACCGAAGTCTATCATCAGTGGGATTTCACATTGGGCTTATATCTACGTTATCGTTTTGATTTTAATATTATCAAATAATCCCTATTAAAAATATAAATCTATGAAAAAACTTTCAGTTTTTGTTTTAGTCACTGTTTATTATTTGAATACCTTTGCCCAATCAGGTTGGGAAGTTTACCATTCCGGCTATTCTGAAGAATCCAGAGGCATTTCAGCTTTCGGAATATTGAATTCAGGAAATAATGATGTTGCTTGGAGTATTGCTTATGATGCTTCAGGTTATAATGCCGATATTTCAGCTATTGCTTACACTGCTGATGGTGGTATTACTTGGACAGCATATGACCCTGTCCCCTTGCCGGGTGTTACAAATTTAGGAATTTCAATGGTTTATCCAACTAGTGTTACTACCGCATACATTACTGGTTACAAACGTAATATCGGCAATGGAGGCGTGTTTAAAACGACCGATGCCGGTACCACATGGACTAGATCTACTGCTAGTAATATGTTTGCTAATACAGCTTCATTTTGTAATATCGTTTATTTTTGGGATACTAATACCGGCTTTGTTCAAGGCGATCCTGTCAATGGAGAATTTGAAATGTATCAAACTATAGATGGCGGTGCAACATGGACGCCTATTTCCGGTGCTGATATTGACGATCCGCTTCCCGGAGAATATGGTATTGAGCATGGAATAGCATTTACCCCGAATGGGTCAAGCGTTTGGTTCAAAACAAACAAAGGACGCTTATATCGTTCTACTAACTTAGGTCAAACATGGACGGCTTTTCCGGCATTTGTCACAGATTTTGATAGTGCCACTGACAAGTTTAGCGTAACTTTTAAAGATGATAACGAAGGCTGGATTGTCAGAAGTAACGGTGAATTATACCATTCAACTGATGGCGGTGCCATATGGACACAAATGATCCCGACTTATGATTGGGTTGGTACAGACCCTACCAACCCTAATCCATTTTTTAGTGGTGATATCAGCTTTATTCCGGGAACCAATAATACTTTAGTGATCACGGAATCCAACACGAACCTACCGGTTTACGGCGCTGCCATCAGCTATGACGGGGGACAAAACTGGTCTAAAATGATTTATTATAACTTTGAGGGCGGTCCATGGGAGCTTTTAACACCTACTGACAATATTCAACATACATCTCTTGGTTTTCGAGATGAATTTTTCGGTTTAAGCGGTGGTTTATCACACCTTAATGACCCCAATGACCCTAACAGTACGCCCACTCAAGGGGTATTTAAATACAATCTTGATACGTCATTTATAGCCGGTGCATCAATAGTCGGTTTACATATTTATCCCAATCCTGCCGGTAATTTTGTAAATGTCAATACTGAAAATGAGGCTATAAAAAGTATTAGTGTTTATGATATTTATGGAAATAAAGTGTTGAACTTCAATAACCTGTCTGTAAATAATACAACCATCAATACTGCTGATTTACAAAAAGGGATCTATCTGATGAAAATAGAAGATGCTAAAAACAATCACCAAATTGTTAAATTAGCTATTAAGTAATTTTAAACATTTGTTATAATTAAATATCCCATTTTTATGAGATCTATTATTTTTTTAGTTATTATAAGCTTACTTTTTGTAGAATGCCATAATGATTATAAATCTAAAATTTCCGAAAATCCCAAAGAAAAACCCATGAATTATATGTTTATGCAAAGGGCTTACCCCAAGGGGAAAATTAAATCTAATGCCTTTAAAGAAGCCATAAAATTCAAAAAATCTATGACCAAAAATAAACAAAGTTCCAGCACGATACTTTGGGAATTTGTCGGTCCGGAAAATATAGGTGGGCGTGTTACCGATATTGAAATCCCAATTGACCAATCACAGGTTTATTATATAGGCACAGCTTCAGGTGGCATTTTTAAAACAACTGATGGAGGTATTAATTGGACACCGATTTTTGATGAAGCGGAATCCTTATCTATCGGTGATATAGAGATATCAAAATCGAATACCAATACCGTTTGGGTTGGTACAGGTGAGCCAAATGCAGGTGGCAGTTCTTTAACTTATGATGGCAACGGCGTCTATCAAAGTACAAACGCTGGTATTTCTTGGACCAATAAAGGACTTAATAATGTGGGCAGTATTTCAAAGGTTTTATTAGACCCCAATGATGATAATACGATTTACGTAGCTGCTATGGGAGAACTGTTTAAAAATAGCCCCAATCGGGGTGTTTACAAATCTACGGATAATGGCTCGAGTTGGAATAAAGTGCTCTTTGTGAGTGATTCTACAGGGATTATAGATATGGTAAATCATCCGACTAATAGCAATATTCTCTATGCGGTTGCTTGGGAGCGGATTCGCAGACCTCAATACAGATTATATGGTGGTGCAACTTCCGGTATATACAAATCTATGGATGCCGGTAACACGTGGAATGAACTAACTAATGGGCTTCCAAGCGCTGCTTCTGAAAAGGGACGTATAAGTATAGCCATATCTCAATCTAATCCCAATGTGTTATATGCCCGCTATGCCGATGCTATTGGAAACATTAAAGGGGTTTATAAAACCAATGATGGCGGTGATACTTGGGTTGAAGTTAATTCATCTCAATTGACAAACGTAGGATATCACTGGTGGTTTAGCGGGATTTATGTCGATCCTTCAGATGAGAATGTACTATATAATGCCGACTTTGTGGTACAAAAATCTATCAATGGCGGGAATAGTTGGTTTTCGGTTTTTTCCGGTGCACACGTCGATCAACATGCACTGGCATTCAACACCCAAAACCATAATGAGCTTTTGTTGGGAAATGACGGAGGTGTTTATAAAAGTACAGATAATGGTTCGAGCGCTACCAAATATGACAATTTACCGATTACACAGTTTTATAAACTCTATGTCGATCCGCAATATCAAAATAAAATATACGGAGGCGCACAAGACAATAACACTATCCGAACTACAACAGGAAGCACGGATGATTGGTATGCTATCTATGGAGGAGATGGGTTTCAACCACTAGTAGATCCAAATAACACCAATGTAATATATGCACTTTCACAATATGGTAATTTAGTAAAATCAGTTGATAATGGAAATAATTTTACCTATGCTACCAGTGGCATAGCATACTCAGATAGAAAAAATTGGAATACCCCAATCACATTTGATCCTCAAAATTCCCAAATATTGTATTACGGAACGCAACGGCTTTGGAAAACGACCAATGCTGCAGCTTCATGGTCACCAATTAGTCCGGACTTAACCAATGGTTCCGGAGGAGGTAACCTGACTTTCGGTACCATTACTACCATAGATGTATCAAAAATTGACAATAATATAATTGTCGTTGGGACGGATGATTCAAATGTTTGGATAACTCATGATGGTGGTACGAACTGGAATAATATTTCAGGGGGGGTGCCCAATCTTTGGACAACCAAATGCCTTTTAGACAGGACTGACCAAAACACCATTTATGTAACATTTTCCGGATATCGGTATGCCAATAATGCTTCGCATGTTTTTAAAAGTACAGATGCAGGATCTAGTTGGATAGATATCGGAAATACCTTGCCGGATATTCCGGTCAATGATATTGTTAAAGATTCGTATGGCAATTTAATTATTGCTACCGATGTTGGCGTATTTGCCAGTAATGACGAAGGGGTAAGTTGGGTGCCTCTGGATAACAATTTGCCTACAGTACCTGTTACGGATTTATATATTGATGAAGCACAACAATATCTGTATGCTGCTACCTACGGACGCTCGGCATACAAAGCCAATCTTAGCGGAGATATACTATCTGCAATAGCAAACAAGGATTTATCAACACTGAAAATTTACCCTAATCCTGCTTCAGATATGATTACAGTTTCTTTGCCGGAGCAATTTATTGAATTTAGCATAGTTTTTTATGATAATAATGGCAAAAAAATATATGAAACTTCTATTGACAAAAATGATGCAACAATAGATATATCTCATCTCAAAGCAGGTATTTATTACCTAAAAATATCAAACAATAGTAGAACAATTATCAAGAAATTGATAGTTAAATAGATTATTAACCATAAAATCTTAATGACGATTCCGGTTGAGATAACTATTTAACTCATCAATTTTTAATTATGTATTTTATGACAAAAGTCATTTTTATACCTTTTAAGCTTTATAAAAAAACTGATAATTGTCAAAAAAAATTGTCCGAACAAAAAAAAATCTTACTTTTGCAAAAATCTTTAAAAGAATATGACTCATAAATTCTTTACATACCTATTTTTAAGCTTCTTATTTACCGGTTTTAATCTGTTTGCTCAAGCCGAACATAACGAAGAACCCCCCCATCAAACCGAACAAACCGGTGAACATCACGGTGAAGAAAAGCCGTTTAATCCTACAAATTTAATCAACCACCACTTATCGGATTCTCATGACTACGAATTCGATTTACCCTTTATACATAAGACATTTCATTTACCGGTCATTCTTTGGACTAAAAACGGGTTAACCATTTTCTCATCAGGTGATTTTGAAGATGATGAACATGGCAAAGTTGTTGTTGAAAAAAACGGACAAAAATTTAAACGTATTCACGATTTAATCGTTTATGCCGATCAAGTAGGCGATCATGTTGACCCTAAAGATGTGCCGCTGTCTAAAAGACCTTTGGATTTTTCCATTACCAAAAATGTAGCTTCAATGCTTTTGACTTTTTTGGTCTTATTACTTATATTACTTTACACCAAAAAATCATATAACCATAAAAAAGTTCCAAAAGGTATTGCCGGTTTTATTGAGCCGTTAATCGTATTTATTCGTGATATGGCTAAAGATAATATCGGTCCTAAATATGAGAAATTTGTGCCGTTTTTGTTAACAGTCTTCTTTTTCATTTTATTTAGCAATTTATTCGGATTGATTCCTTTTGCACCCTTTGGTTATAATTTGACCGGCAATATTATAGTAACATTTGTATTAGCAGTTATTGTTTTTATTATTACCAATGTCAATGGCAATAAAAGCTACTGGACACACATCTTATGGCCACCGGGAGTGCCGGTTATCTTAAAACCGGTTATTGCCTTGATAGAAATCTTAAGTATTTTTACCAAACCCTTTGCCTTGATGATTCGGTTGTTTGCTAATATATTTGCCGGACATACCATCATCTTGACATTTGTAACCTTAATTTTTGTATTTAAAAACTGGGGCGTTCCCTTTGCATCGGGATTTGCTACCATATTTATGTACACCAGTGAATTGCTTGTAGCATTCCTGCAAGCTTATGTGTTTACACTTTTATCAGCTATTTATTTTGGGATGGCTGTCAAAGAAGAAGCACATTAATTTTTATAATAGAATAAAAAATAGCTGAAGGTTAAAAAGACCGGAAGCTTATCGTTGAAATATTAACCCTAAAATCAAGTAATTATGCCAGCATCAATTGGAGCAGGTATAGGAGCAGGTTTAGCAGCTATCGGTGCCGGAATCGGTATCGGTAAAATCGGGGCGTCTTCTTTGGAAGCATCAGCCCGTCAACCTGAGCTATACGGAAAATTATTTACTTTGATGATCGTTGCAGCCGCATTGGTCGAAGGTGTTGCCTTCTTCGCAGTCGTTGTTGCTATGCAATCAAAGTAAGAACAAACTCAAAGAAAACCTTTAACGGTTGGTTAAAGGTTTTCTTTGCTAATTAAAAATTGAGAATAAGATTTCTCACTACGTTCGAAATGACATCAGTTGTCATTCCGACAGAGAGAGGAGGTACGACGAGCGACGAGGAATCTTAATTAACCAAATTAATAGTAAATATAGATTTCTCACTACGTTCGAAATGACAAGGTGTTAAAAAAAGTGCTGTCATTCTGACAGAGCGACTTAAAAGTACGATTGTCATTTCGAATGAGGAACGACTGAGAAATCTAAATTAACCGGATAACCAAATAATCAAATAACCATATAATCAGATAAAAATGAACTTATTACATCCTGAAACTTTAGTATTTTGGACAACTTTGTTCTTCTTATTGTTCTTTTTTCTCTTTGTAAAAATAGCATGGAAGCCCATTTTAAAAACCATAAAAGAAAGAGAAAAATCTATAGAAGATGCTTTGTTAGAAGCTGATAAAGCCCGCGAAGAAATGGCTAAACTTAAAGCGGATAACCAACAAATCTTGAATGAAGCGCGAGCCCAACGTGATGAAATGCTCAAAGAAGCTAAAGTGCTCAAAGAGCAAATTATCAATAAAGCCCGTGAAGAAGCACAAGCTGAAGCAGGTAAAGAAATAGCCAAAGCCAAACAGGTGATTGAAAGTGAAAAACAAGCCGCTATCAAAGAATTGAAAAATCAAGTTTCGGAATTATCTATCAATATTGCCGAAAAAGTTCTCGGAGAAGAATTGAAAGATAAAAACGAGCAAGTGAAGCAAGTTGAAAAATTGATTTCCGATATCAAATTTAATTAAACTATGAAAGCAGCCAAACGCTATGCCAAAGCCCTTTTTGAAATTGCATCTACTGATTTAGATGCCGTTCAAAAAGATATGCACCGGCTCAAAGATACATTTGATGCTAATCCCGAATTGCTTAAATTTTTAAAAAATCCAACCGTCCCCGCTTCAAAGAAGTTAGCTGCGGTACAACAAATATTTGGGAATAAAGTGTCTGACAAAACAGAAAAATTAATCAATTTACTCGGTCAAAAAGACCGCTTAAGTTTGTTAAAAGATATTGCTGTTGCTTTTAACGAATTATATAAAAACAAAAAAGGTATCAAAGAAGCAGAAGTCATTACGGCTATTCCTTTGGACGATACTTTGAAAAAAAGTATTCTCAATAAAATCAAAGCATTAACCGGAAGCAGTCAAATCAAACTGACCAATAAAGTGGACTCAAAAATATTGGGGGGCTTTATCTTAAACATAGACGATTTGCGCTATGATGCCAGCATATCCGGTAAACTGGCAAAAATTAAATCAAAATTGGAAGCATAAAAACATCAAAAATTATGGCAGAAATAAAACCATCAGAAATTTCGGCAATCATTAAAGAACAACTAGCAGGCGTTGACGCAACGGCTTCTCTAGAAGAAACCGGGTCGGTGCTGCAAGTTGGTGACGGAATTGCCTTGGTATATGGCTTAAACAACGCACAGTACGGCGAATTAGTAGAGTTTGACAACGGTTCGGAAGGCGTTGTACTCAACTTGGAAGAAGACAACGTAGGGATTGTAATTTTAGGTCCTTATACTGACATTAAAGAAGGTTCTAATGTCAAAAGATTAAACAAAATTTTATCTATTCCCGTGGGTGAAGGTATTATCGGACGGGTCGTCAATACTTTAGGACAACCTATAGACGGTAAAGGACCCATTCAAGGAGAAACCTTGGACTTGCCTTTGGAACGTAAAGCCCCCGGTGTTATTTACCGGCAACCGGTAAATGAGCCGCTACAAACCGGTATCAAAGCCATTGATGCGATGATTCCTGTAGGACGCGGACAACGGGAGCTCATTATTGGTGACCGTCAAACCGGTAAAACCACTGTTGCCGTTGATACCATCATCAACCAAAAAGAATTTTATGACCGTGGCGAACCGGTATATGCTATTTATGTAGCTATCGGACAAAAAGCTTCTACGGTTGCTCAAATACATAAAACCTTGGAAGATGCCGGCGCTATGGCATATACAACCATTGTTGCCGCCAATGCATCTGACCCGGCACCGATGCAAGTATATGCACCCTATGCCGGTGCTGCTATCGGTGAATATTTTAGAGACAGCGGTCGTTCGGCATTGATTGTTTATGATGATTTGTCTAAACAAGCCGTTGCTTATCGTGAAATTTCATTGTTATTACGACGTCCACCGGGACGTGAAGCTTATCCGGGTGATGTATTTTACTTACACTCACGTCTATTGGAACGTGCTGCAAAAGTTATCGATAACGATGAAGTAGCTAAAAAAATGAATGACGTACCGGCACCTTTAAAACCGATGTTAAAAGGGGGTGGCTCTTTAACTGCCTTACCGATTATCGAAACCCAAGCCGGTGACGTATCCGCTTATATTCCTACCAATGTTATTTCCATTACCGACGGTCAAATTTTCTTAGAATCGGATTTGTTCAATTCAGGAGTCCGTCCGGCTATCAACGTTGGTATCTCGGTATCCCGTGTTGGTGGTTCTGCACAAATTAAACCCATGAAAAAAGTAGCGGGTACGCTAAAGCTTGACCAAGCACAATTCCGTGAATTGGAAGCTTTTGCCAAATTTGGTTCCGACCTTGACCCGGTAACTCTCGGGGTTATTGAAAAAGGTCGTCGTAACGTGGAAATTTTGAAACAAGGACAACACGACCCTATGCCGGTTGAAGAGCAAGTTGCTATCATTTTTGCCGGAACTAAAAATTTGTTACGTGATGTGCCGGTTGAAAAAGTAAAAGAATTTGAACGCGATTATATTGATTATTTAAACGCCAAGCACAGAGATACATTGGATGCCATCAAATCCGGAAAATGGACCGATGAAATTGCCGATGTATTAACTGCTGCCGCTTTAGAAGTCGCAGCCAAATACAAACAATAATCTGAAACAGATGTGTTATCTGTTTTAAAAGATAAAAAAATATATGGCCAATTTAAAAGACATACGCACCAGAATTCAATCGGTTGGTAGTACCATGCAGATTACCAATGCGATGAAAATGGTATCAGCCGCCAAATTGAAAAAGGCGCAAGATGCTATTGAAAAAATGCGTCCTTATGCCGAAAAACTGACCGAATTGTTAAGTGGTTTAAGTGCCAATCTCGATGCCGAATTGGGTGGCGATTATGCAGATCAACGTGAGGTAAAAAAGGTATTGTTAGTGCCTATTACTTCCAATAGGGGTTTGTGTGGTGCGCTTAATACTAATATTATCAAGCAAACCATCCGGCTCGTCGAAAACGACTATCAAGGTAAAGACGTAGCAATATTGACCATCGGTAAAAAAGCTTATGATCAATTGTCAAAAAAATATAAAGTAATTGACAATCATAGCCATATTTTTGATGATTTGACCTATGAAAATGTGGCGCAAGTGGCTCAAAAGATTATGGATGATTTTGTCGACAGAAAATACGATAAAGTCGTTTTGATCTATAACAGCTTTAAAAATGCTGCTACGCAAATTGTTAAAACCGAACAATTTTTGCCTATCAAAACTGAAGCATCCGAAAGTAATGTCGTATTGGATTACCTTTACGAACCGTCACAAGCACAAATTGTTTTGGAATTGATACCAAAATCATTAAAAACACAGTTTTATAAAGCTATTCGTGATGCATGGGCATCGGAACACGGCGCACGAATGACATCAATGCACAAAGCTACCGATAATGCCAAAGAAATGAAAGCCGACTTGACCTTGCAATACAACAAAGCCCGTCAAGCGGTCATTACCGGTGAAATACTCGAAATAGTCAGTGGCGCAGAAGCCCTTAAAGGTTCATAATAAATAAGTTAAACAGATTAAAATATCATATAATGTCACAACAAAAAGGTAAAATCTCTCAGATCATCGGTCCGGTTATCGATGTGGTTTTTGAAGGTGAGAATATCAGTCTTCCAAAAATTTATGACTCTATGAAAGTAACCCGTCCGGACGGTCAAGAAGTCATTTTGGAAGTGCAACAACATACCGGTGAGAATACCGTGCGAACTATCGCAATGGATTCTACAGACGGCTTACAAAGAGGTAAAGAAGTTGAATTACTCGGTTCGCCTATTAAAATGCCGAAAGGTAAAGTTTTCGGACGTTTGTTTAATGTTATCGGTGACCCGATTGACGGTATGGAACCCATGCCTAAAGATGGTGATAACGGTAGCCCGATTCACAAACCGGCGCCTAAATTTGACCAATTATCGACTTCAACCGAGCCCTTATATACCGGTATTAAAGTTATCGATTTGATTGAGCCATACTCAAAAGGTGGTAAAATCGGTTTATTCGGTGGTGCCGGTGTTGGTAAAACCGTATTAATTCAAGAGTTGATTAACAATATTGCCAAAGGTCACGGCGGTTTGTCCGTTTTTGCCGGTGTTGGAGAACGAACCCGTGAAGGAAACGATTTATTGCGTGAAATGTTAGAATCCGGAATTATCAAATACGGAGATGCGTTCATGGAATCTATGGAAAAAGGCGGATGGGATATCAATAAAATTGATCGTAAAGAACTGGAAGAATCCAAAGCGACTTTTGTATTCGGTCAGATGAACGAACCCCCGGGCGCCCGTGCACGTGTCGCCTTATCCGGTTTGACCATTGCCGAATATTTCCGTGACGGTGCCGGTACCGGTGAAGGTAAAGACGTATTATTCTTTATCGATAATATTTTCCGTTTTACACAAGCCGGTTCCGAAGTATCCGCACTCTTAGGTCGTATGCCGTCAGCTGTGGGTTACCAACCGACATTGGCTAGTGAAATGGGTGCCTTACAAGAACGAATTACATCGACTAAAAACGGTTCTATTACGTCGGTTCAAGCAGTTTATGTACCGGCAGATGACTTGACTGACCCGGCGCCTGCTACAACCTTTGCCCACTTGGACGCTACTACCGTGTTATCCCGTAAAATCGCCGAGTTAGGTATTTATCCGGCTGTGGATCCTTTGGATTCAACATCACGAATTTTGACACCGGAAATCGTAGGCAAAGAACACTATGAAACTGCACAACGCGTGATTGAAATTTTGCAACGTTACAAAGAGTTACAAGACATCATCGCTATTTTGGGTATGGAAGAATTGAGTGAAGAAGATAAATTAGTTGTTCACCGCGCAAGACGTGTACAACGGTTCTTGTCTCAACCCTTCCATGTAGCTGAACAATTTACCGGTATTCCGGGTGTTTTAGTCGATATTAAAGATACCATTAAAGGTTTTAATATGATTATGGATGGTGAGTTAGACCACCTGCCCGAAGCTGCCTTTAACTTAAAAGGTAGTATTGAGGACGCCATTGAAGCCGGTGAAAAAATGTTAGCAGAAGCTAAAAACTAATAAATAACGGAAAATGAAAGTAGATATCGTAACCCCCGAAGGCGCATTATTTTCAGGAGAAGTCGATTCAATCGTCGTTCCCGGCGTTAACGGTTCTTTTGAAATGTTAAACAATCACGCCCCCATCATTGCCGTTTTACAAAAAGGTGAGGTTCGGTTAAAAGGACAAGGTATTTTGATAGATAACGAATTGAAAGACAAATTTGAAATCAAACAAGGCGAAGTCATCTTGCCCATCAATTCGGGGACGGTTGAGATGAAGAATAACAATGTTATAATTTTAGCTGAATAGTTAAATTTTTAATATTTTGTCAACAAAAGGGTGGCGATTGTCATCCTTTTGTTTTTTATATTAAAATTCCTTTTCTATTTAGAATAATTTTGTAGTTTTGTTAAAACATTTTAATAAAATAACAAATATGGAAGAATTTGATTTTGATATCCGACAAAACAATGAAGAAAAATCAACGTTGAATTACCCTTTAATCATTGGCTTAATTGTGGCGCTACTTTTAATAGGTGGTGGTATTTATTGGTTTGTAACTCGTGATAATGATGATACAGATGAAACTCAAAAAGAAATGGTTTCAAGTGATGAAACTACAACATCAGATACCAATGATCAATCAGCCGAAAAAGTGATTGATACTACGGATTTAAATAATAACCAAGAAAATACAGCTGCTTCTCAAGATAATCAAGCCAGTGATAATAATGATAATTCGGATCAAACAGAATCTTCTGATTCAACAACCAATACAACATCTGATACAAATATGACTGATACTACAACTTCGACTTCCACTACCGTTTCAACCGATAATTCCGGCAATATTTATTTTATAGTCAGTGGTGCTTTTAAAAGCGAAGACAATGCAAAAAATAAAGTCGGTAAACTAAAAGCGGATGGTTATAATGCCGTTATAGTCGGACAAAATGGCGCCGGCTTGTATATTGTTGCTTACGAGGGTTTTCCAAATATTGATGATGCTAAAACCAAATTGGCAGAGATTAGACAATCACACCCGCAAGCTTGGATTTATAAGAAACAGAATTAGAAGTTACTTTGAATAAATTCTGCATGTGTTAACTTAGCAAAGGTTGTTAGAATTTGCTGTTTCAAAATATTTTTATCAGGGGTATATCCTAATTCTTTTTGAAGGGATGTTACCCCTTTGTTTTTAATACCGCATGGGATTATATGATCAAAATAAGATAAATCCGTATTGACATTTAAAGCAAATCCGTGCATAGTAACCCATCGACTGGTCTTAACCCCCATAGCACATATTTTTCGGGCGTTCGGTTTGCCTGCATCTAGCCATACACCGGTTTCCCCTTTACTGCGTTCCC
>WFZY01000185.1 GCA_015489265.1 Flavobacteriaceae bacterium
ACATATATTTAATGTATTTTTATAAAAATTTAATTTAAACTTAATAACTATGAAAAAAATATTAATCGTATTAGCATTTATCAGCTTTGGCAGCATGTATGCCGGAGGTTATCGCGTTGCCTTGCAAGGACAACGGATGCTAGGCATGGCACATGCCGGTTTATCAGTGTTTAATAATGCGGAAACTGCTTTTTTCAATCCGGCAGGTATCGCTTTTTTAGACAACAAATTTAATTTCTCATTTGGTGTTAGTGGTATTATGTCTCATGTCAAATTTCAAAATGAACGTTACAATTGGTCATATGAAACAGATAACCCTATTGGCACCCCTTTTTATTTGTACGCCGCTTATCAAGTTGATAAAAATGTAAGCTTAGGATTAGCCGTTTACACGCCTTTTGGCAGTTCCAGTGTTTGGCATCATTGGGCCGGTTCGGACATTGTCAATGAAATATCCATGAAAGTATTTTATATTCAACCTTCATTGACCTACAAATTTTCAGATAAGTTAAGTATATCCGGTTCTTTGATTATGGCGTATGGAGGCGTTTCTTATAATAAAGATATTAATCGTTATTTAACCGGAGATAATGGTGAAAAAACCAATGCACAATTAAATTCCGGTATTACAGGTGCTGCGGGTTATGACTTTAGCATAGCTTTCCGTCCATCCGATAAAGTTTCTTTCGGACTGAATTACCGTTCATCAGTTACCTTAGATGCTAAATATGGTAAAGCTGAGTTTAACAATGTTCCGGCTATTTTATCAAATAAATTAAAAACTACGGCATTCTCGGCAAAATTACCAATGCCGGCTGAATTAGGAGTTGGTTTTTCTGTTAAACCTATGGACAAATTATTATTGGCTTTTGATTATAATTATACATATTGGAGTATTTATAAAGAATTACGTATTGAATTTAAAAACGGTTTACCACCAAGTATTGCAAACAAAAGCTATAAAAACACCAGTACCATTCGTTTTGGCGCCGAATATCAATTAAATGACAAAATGTTTGTCAGAGCCGGTTATTATTATGACCAATCACCTTTAACCGAAGGGCATTTTTCACCTGAAACACCGAGTTTAGACTCTAATAATTATACTTTCGGATTTGGGTATCAAATGAAAAAATGGGCGGTAGATGTTTCATTATTATATGTTGACGGACAAGAACGTACTGATTATACTTTCGTTAGAGGCGAAGGACCCAGTGCGCACAAGTTTGGCGGCACTTATGTTAACAATGCCATCATTCCCGGTATCGGATTCAGTTATTCAATTAATTAATAAAATTTATAAATCATGAAAAAAATAATATATATTCTTGTAGGTTTTTTAGTAGCTTCGAGTTTTACAGCTTGTGAACCGGAATTTTCCAATCCGGTAAGTGATAAATCTTATACTTCCGGTGATGCGGATTTTTCCAATTATGTTGCAGTTGGTAATTCATTGACTGCCGGATATACAAACGGAACCCTTTATAAAACCGGTCAAACAAATTCATTTCCAGCTATTTTAGCCGGACAAATGAAATTAGCCGGTGGTGGTGATTTTACACAACCGTATTTAGACGACGATACTAATAATGTAGGTGGTATGCTTTTATCCGGTACACCTATTATAGACCCAAAACTCGTGATTGATGCTTCGCAAGGTGGTCCGGAAAGAATTAACCAAATGCCGACTATGGATGTTACTAATATTCATCCCGGTCCTTATAATAATATGGGGGTTCCGGCTGCTAAGATTTTTCACATGGGATTTCAAGGATATGGTAATATAGCTAATTTGCCATTAGAATTAGCCAATCCGTACTTTGTGAGAATGGCTTCTGCTCCGAATAAATCTATTATAGAAGATGTCGTTGCTCAAAATCCGACATTTTTTACCTTATGGATAGGTAGCAACGATGTGTTATGGTATGCAACCAGTGGCGGTACAGGTGTTGACCAAAACGGCGCCGGCAATACCAACCCAACAACTTACGGTCCGGATGATATTACCAATGTCAATGTATTCGGTGCAGTATATCAACAGTTAGTTGATGCCTTGACGGCTAATGGTGCCAAAGGTGTATTGGCTACTATTCCCGATGTGGCTTCCGTTCCCTTCTTTACAACTATTCCTTACAATCCGATTCCGTTGACTGACCAAGCGCAAGTAGATGCTCTTAATAATGCCTATGCACAATATAATGGTGGAGTTCAAGCAGCTTTACAAAACGGCTTAATAACGCAAGATGAAGCTGATGCCAGAACTATCAATTTTGATTTAGGTGCCAATGCTTTGGTTATAGAAGATGAATATTTAACAGATTTATCTGCTTTAGGTTTACCGTCTATCAGACAAGCTACAGCTGACGATTTAGTGGTTTTGCCGGCTAAATCTGTGATTGGTGTTCCTGACCCTTCTAATCCGCAACTAGTTCATGGCATCACCATTCCGTTAGAAGATAAATGGATTTTGTCTAAAAATGAAATTGCCGAAGTAAGAGACGCAACTGCCGGTTATAATCAAATAATAAATACTATAGCAACAGCCAAACACTTGGGTGTAGCTGACATGGCAGCTTTAATGCAACAAATGAAAAACGGTTTGGTTATTGAAGACGGCTCAATGTACACAGCAGATTATTTTAATGGTAGCAATTTGGATAATTTGGTATTCGGATTAGATGGCGTGCATCCTACACCAAGGGGCTATGCAATCATTGCCAATAAATTTATTGATGTGATTGAAAGAACTTATGGTGCCAAATTGCCAAAAGTAGTTCCGGCAAATTATCCTACTTTTGATATTTTACCTACGAATTAAAATAACATCATTTTTTACTAAAAAAGCCGTCGATTTGATTTGGCGGCTTTTTTGTTATATTTGTTGTATACTTCTTATAAAAAAACTTTTTCTTATGATAAAACAAATTGCACTTATATTTCTATTCACTGTTTTCAGTATGTTTGCACAAGCGCAACTGACTTATCAACTGCCCAAAGTATTGATATTAACCACCGGAGACGGATCTGGTAGAGGAACGGTTTCAGACGGAGTTGTTTTGGCATTACAGTCCTTTAACAAAATGGGAGTATTTGTTAGATTGGAAAACAGAAGCGCATTGTTAAAACCTGATTTATTATCCAAATATTCTATATTGATTATTCCAACTATTCCGGATTATCATGACAAACCCTTGAAGAATGCCTTGACCTATATGTCAGATTTAGAGATGCAAAATATCAATGAATGGGTTAAAAAAGGAGGAACTTTACTGACCGATGTCAATGCAGGTAGAAATACCTTAAAAAAATACGACCGTGTGTTAAATGATGGGGTATTAGATCAATCAGATTGGTTATTAGCGAAAAGCTTTGGTGTAAAACTCAGAGAAATTGATATTGCATCTTTTATATTGAAAGACAATGATTTGCATATTTGGAATAATGAAATAATAATTCCCAATAAAATAGGCAAATGGCTGCTAATCCCCGTAAAGACGGAAAGAAATACTGAAACACCTATGCACTGGAAAACTGCCAATGGCAACTTACCTGCCTTAACGGTACATTTATATGGAAAAGGCAAAGTTATTATGCTACCAACCTTTTATTTGTTACATCCTAAAAAAGATGCCGGATTATCTACCGAAAAACAAATCGAACATTTTTATCAGTTTGTTTACAATCAGAATATAGGGAATCGACAATATACAATTCAATTGCTACCTTGGAAAGATGCACACACAAGTGCTTATTGTCAAACCTTTGACGATGGAGGTACTATAACACAATATAAACGCATCATTCATTTTACTAATCAAAATAAGCTACCGACTGTTTTTTTTGTAACGCCTCATATCGATAGTGCCGCAGCCAAACTATTAATAAATGCGCCCTACATTTCCATACAAGGACATTCATTTAACCACCCGGATTTTAGAAAATTAAATTTTTCAGAAACAGAAAACGAGTTTTTAATGAATCGTTTGTTCTGGAAGAAAAAATTTACCGGATTCCGTTTTCCTTATGTTTCCAATAGTTTTTGGGGAATGTATTGGATGAATAAATTAGATTTTAAATATGATACGAGTATTGCAGCCAACCATATGGATTTTATACGAGGGGCAGTGGTACCATACAACATTCCTATTTTTAAGGACGATTTTTATCAAACACTTGATTTGCTCGAAATCTCACAAATTTATCACAGTGATTGGTTTTTCTATCAAAAAGTGCTGGAAAAAGCCCCTTATAACGAGCAGCAACAAAAACAAGATGCCGAAAGGTTTCGCAGGTATTTATTCCGTTATTTTTCAGAAGTCGTGCAACCCAACAATGGCGTTATGGTCTATTTGGGACACCCGATGTATTCCGGAATTAGCGAAACGACACTACAACCCTTACAAAATTTCTTGGCTTATATAAAAGAACAAAATGTATGGATAACATCATTAAATACCGTAGCAGAACGTTGGAATAAACTTAAAAAACTCGATGTTCAAATTAAAGAAAATCATAGAAAGGTAAAAATTCATTTAGATACACACGGCGAAATAATTAAAGGTCTAAGTCTAAAATTGAATCAAAAACCAACAAAAATATCCTACGATATGAAGTTTAAAATGAAAAAATATGGCGAATTATATTATTTAATTTTAGATGTTAATCATAAAAAAGTCATTACATTGCATTTTTAAAAAATTATGATAAACAATATGGATCAGAATAAATAAATAAAGTTATCCTAAGTGATAATTAAGGTAGTATCCTCTTTTG
>WFZY01000186.1 GCA_015489265.1 Flavobacteriaceae bacterium
CATGTGGCCAAAGCGGTGGGTATAAGCAAGATTTCAAAAGAAACCGGCATGAGCAGGACAAGTTTATACAAAGCATTAACGTCAGGTGCACAACCCCGCTTTGGCACCATTGTAAAGATTATCAAAGCCCTGGGCGAAAACCTTTATATTGCCCCTGATGCTCAAAGGGTGGAGAAGTTAACCGGATAATTAAGCGGGAGACCTCAGCGGAGCGGTGTTCATTATTCCATTCGTAGTGGTTGTAAGCAATATACGAAATTTCTTTGTTTTGGTCGGCGGTTATGTTGGCGTCTTGGTCGTAGGCGTAGTCGTCGTCCGGGTCGCCGGCCAGGGTGCCGTTGTCGTCGTCGTGGAAACCGGCATGGCTGTTGGTCAGGTCGGTTACTTTCATGAGCCGGTTGGGGTTGGCCGGGTCATAAAAATACCGCAGATTGTCAATCATCACATTGTGGGTAGGGTTCTCTTGCAGGCCGTAGCGGAATTATGATAAATTCGGTTTACTGAAAACAATAACAAATATGTAGTAAGTAACTATGATTAAGAGAAAAGCAAGTAAACACCGCCATGCAAAAATTGACTTTTGATATTTTTCCTTTATAATAGGATTATCACTTTCCTTGCCAAATAATGAAATATCAATTGCAGGTGTTAGAAATTTAATAGGCTTTGGATAGATTTTTTTTGCATTAGAATAAAAGTCTAATGAAATAAATAACCAAACAAACCAAAGTATTACATACCATAATAAAATCAGCCATTTTAAATAAAATAACTTTGTTATCACGTCCAAAGATGATAACACTATTGCTAATAAAATATTTGCACAATAAAACCGTTTAATTATTTTGATTGTTATTTTTGTCATCCTTTTTTATTTGATTAATGGTTTGTTGCAAGACATTTTGAGCTTGCTTTAATTTGTTGTTTGTTTCTTCTAAATTTGAAATTTGTTGTTGCAAAGCTCTGATGTTATTGTTATTTCTTTCGATTTCAGCTTGGTATTGCTGTTTTTGTTCCTCTGTGATGTTTGACGAATTCAAAAGCAATGCATTTACTTGATTGTCTAATTTATAGTCGTTGATCAATTGTTGGCAATTAGCTATATCTGTATTGACCTTTTTTATTTCACTTTCAATTTTATTTACAGCCATTTGTAAATAACTCATGGCTCGATGAGCATTTCCGTTTGTTAAATCTGTTATTGTTGTGTGCATTTTATAACCTGAAACACTAAAAAGAAAAAAGGACGCACCTTCCCCTACTTGTACATTAATACCCCAATATCCATTAGAATAGACACCATTAATTCCTCCTGAAACACCAAATAATTTTCCGTTAACGCCGCCTTGATAGGAGTCTCCTTCATAAAATCCTTTAACAGTTGGCATGGTGGGATATATTGTTATCGAAACACCAGTAAATATTGAAGCATTTGTTTCAAATCCATAACCATAACTACCGTATGCATATAACCCATCGCGACCTCCAACAAAACCTGCCTCAGTTGTTCCACTAACAACAAGAGATTGTGTATTCACTTTCCCTACTGCTACAACTTCTAACCCCTCAAACTCTCTACCATCCACAACCCTGTTTTCACTAAAATTATACACGCCGTTGTAGGGAAACTTCTCCGCCAACGGGTCCACATTAAAGAAACGCCCAATGGCATAATCATAATTCCTGTACTTAAAACTATCCCAGCCCAACTGCAAATCCTCCTGGCGTTCTTGGCCTTGGAATTTATACTTATACCTCCCCGCCTGCGCCTGTACCGTAAAGATAAAATCCTGTTCCTTGTCGTACTTCAAATCTTCCTTGTCCTCGTTATAACCACGGTGGAGCAGGCCGAAGGGGTAGTAGTTATGCTCGCGCAACACGGTAAGCCGGCCGTTTTCGCGGGTAATGTTTTGGCGGATATTGCCCAAGTGGTCGGTGTGGTTGTACACGTATTGGAACTTAAACTCGTCATCAATGCCACCCGGGTAAACCGCACTCACGTAGCCCTCGTCGGTGCCAATAAACATGAGTTTCCAGTCGTATTCGATATGGTCGTTGTATTTGAATTCGTGCGGCATATTATTTTAATCTCATCTTTAATGGTTACATAATCTGATTCCTTTTCCCGGATTAACTGGTTTTTCAGTTTGATAACAGGCCAATTCGTAGATGAAATTTTCAAGGTTTAATTTACGATTTAATTTACTTTCAAAATAATTTTTCATTTCAGGTTTTATTTCATACATGAAATAAAGATTATTATCACCGGATTTTAGATTATTCCCGATTATTTGAGATAATTCTTTTAACGGAAAGGTTTTTTCGGCTAAAACCATTTCGTCAACTTGCTTACCCGTTGTACGGTCATATACTTCAATGACTCTAATAACATTAAATTGGCAATCATTATTTTTATCTTTTGATATTATCTTTTCATTTCTTTTTTTTAAAAAATGAATAGCTTTATAACTGGCAATTATTATTAAAAAAACAATACTAATTAATAC
>WFZY01000187.1 GCA_015489265.1 Flavobacteriaceae bacterium
GCACGTCAACCATCCGAATATCCGCACTATTAAGGTACAAAATGCCGCACAAATGTACGATGCGGTGCACAATGAGTTTGATAATGCCGACATTACGGTTATGGCTGCAGCCGTCGCAGATTTTACACCGGAGCAGACAGCCGGGCAAAAAATTAAAAAATCCGGCGATGCAATGACGTTAAAGCTCAAGGCGACCAAAGATATTTTGGCATCGTTGGGACAGAAAAAATCCGGGAATCAAATTTTGATTGGCTTTGCTATGGAAACCGAAAACGAAAAAGCCAATGCGCTGAAAAAACTACATAAAAAAAACTTGGATTTTATTGTACTCAATTCTCTTCGAGAAAAAAATGCCGGTTTTAAACACGACACCAACAAAGTCAGTATTTTGACTAAATCAGGTGATATTATCGACTATCCGCTTAAAAGCAAAAAGGCAGTAGCAGGTGATATTTTTGATTTGGTAAATGAGTTGAAAGTTGAAGGTGCATAGAGACGAAAAATTTTCGTCTTAAGTGGAAAGCGACTAAGCGGTAAAGTGCAGATAAAGACGAAAAAAATGTCTCAAATGGCATATACAATCATTGAGTTTGTTGGTGTAATGATATTAATGTTACAAAACGGACAAAGCTTTATAGTTCCAAAAAAATATTATACCAATTATTTTAATCCGAATTTATCAGAAAATGGATTTGAAATCTATGAGTTGCCTTATAATAGAATGGTAATAAAATTTTCAGGAGGCGATGCGACTTGCAGTTTTAGAGCGGCTTTATTTTTCAAAGACAATAAAGTTATCAAAAGTATGGTGGCTGACGGCGATTGATTTTCTTTTTCAAAAATTTTCAAAAAACGCTTATTTACCAAACATTTCTTTCAAAGTTTGATTTGTTTCCTCAATATCAAAATGTTCCGGATCATAGCTTTCTATCCATCCTGACCAATCTTCATGTTCGGGATGATTTTTGTCATTTAAAGCTTCAAGCATGTAGTAAAAACCACCGATACCACCACAATCTTCTGGAGGACAATTTTTTTTACCGGCAATACATACCGGATAAAATTTATTTTCTTCCTTAGGTAAGAATTTTTCAACCACGATATTGTGAATCCAACCATCTCCGAAATCATATTCGTATTGAAATTTTTGCTTCGTTTTTTTTAAGTAGTCTTTTAATATAGCGTCTTCGGAAGAAACAGTTATTTTTCTTGAAAAAAGAAAATCATCTTCTCCTGAATCCAGTTCAATATTAATATTGTCTATATCAAAACTATACAAATGGGCATTTTCCCAACCCATAGCATGCTGAATGATGTAGTGTAAATCATCAAAACTGATATTTTTATCGACTAAAACACGTCGCCAAATAGGAGGTTTGGACCATTTTAAGCTAATTTTTAATTGGATGATGTCGTCCATGGTTTGCGGTTTTAAATATTTTGTTCAAAAGTATAAAAAAATGAACATTTATTTTTATTAATTAAATTTAATTGCCTATTTGGTACAATAATTTCATAACTAAAATTTTATAAGTGATATTCAATAACCGCAACCATTTTATCGTTAAAGTGAAAATGTTAAATCTATTAATCAAAAAAACACTAAATTTGTTTTTATAAAAAAATAATTATGCAACGATTTATTTTTGCTACCATACTGTTTTTAATGATTTATCCGCTTCAAGCCCAAGAGTTTAAAGCTGATGTTACCATCAATGCCGCATCGGTGCGCGGATCAAACAAACAGGTTTTCAGAACTTTGGAAAAAGCCATTGAAGAATTTATCAACAAACGCCGTTGGTCGGATAAACAGTTTCAAAATCACGAAAAAATAAAAGTTGATATTTTACTCAATATCAAAGAATATGATATAAATAAGAATAAAATAACAGCGGAACTGTATTTTAGAAGTTACCGCCCGGTGTTCAAATCGGATTATGAAACTTTGTTATTGAATTTGGTTGATAAAAATTTTGAATTTACCTACCGTGAATTTGAAAAATTAGATTTTAATATTGAGCTATTTGACAACAACCTTGTCAGCACTTTGGCTTTTTATGCTTATGTGGCTTTGGGGCACGATTTTGACAGTTTTAAAGAAAATGCCGGCAAACCTTTTTACGAGAAAGCCGAAATTGTGCAAACCAATGCCGAACAAAACGGTGTAAAAGGTTGGGCAAAAGATAATAAGAACAATTCAAAAGGCGACTTAATAGAACTCTTGCTCAATGACAATTCAAAATATTATCATAAAGCCCTTTATACCTATCATCGTTGGGGATTGGATATGATGGCGGATAGGTTAGCTTTGGGTAAAAACAATATTATTACGGCAATCAATTATTTGAAAAAACTTAAAGATGAAAATCATAATTCAGATTATTTAATAAAAATATTTTTTGATGCCAAAGCCGATGAAATTGTACAAATATTTTCTGCAGGACCACCGGTTAATACGGCATTTGTTGTCAATAAACTTCGAAATTTAGCCCCCAATTATGATTTTAAATGGGATGAAATTATGAAAAAAGGAGATAATAGTCGCCGGTCCGGGTTTGGCGGTCCCCCACGCAGCCCGCAAAATATTAAATCTGATAGAGAACGTAGCCAAATGCCTAAACAAAAAGAAGGTGATATGCCGTTTAAGAAATAAAGGATAAATTAGTGGAAAGCGACAAAGTATCAAGTAGAACACAAATTACACTTGGAGCTTTTCGCTTGACACTTTCGACTCAATTGACCAAATAACCACATCACCATATAACCAACCATATGAATATTCTTATTTTCGGAGCCACTTCCGGTATCGGTAGAGCACTGGCAGAATTATATACATCACAAGGACATCGAGTTGCCATAACCGGACGGCGACAAGAAAAATTAGACGAGATAAAAAACCAACATCCCGATTTATATTTAACCTTTCGTCATGATATCCGGCAAACGGAAACCACCGCCAATATTATCGCTCAAGCACACGAACATTTCGGACAGATAGATTTAATCATTGTCAATGCCGGTATTGGAAAATTTAATTTGGAACTCGACTGGAAAATTTGTGAATCGGTCATTAAAACCAACATTACCGGTGTTACTAAAGCATTAATCGATAGCTATAAATATTTTCGGCAACAAAGTAAAGGACATTTGGTCAATGTCTCATCAGTGGCAACATTATTGGGCGGATCCGCCAATCCGACTTATAATGCCAGCAAGGCCTATCAAGCCAATTTTATGGAAGCGCTTTGGATTAAAGCCCAAAAAAGCAAAAAATCTCATATTGCCGTGACGGATATCCGTCCGGGATTTGTCGATACCAAGTTGGCTCAAGGTGAAACTTTTTGGAAAGCCGATGTACAAACTGCTGCCAAACAAATTGCCCAAGCTATCAAACGTCGTAAAAAGGTAGCGTACATTACCAAACGTTGGGGTTTGGTAGCCTTTGTACTGAAATGGATGCCCGGCTTTTTGTTGAAAAAGTTTTGATCTTATACTTTCCACTATACACTTTTTCACTTTCGACTTTCAACTTTAACTCATTAATTCCATATCTTTGTAAAAAATAAATTATGATTGTCTTGGTCGTTCAAAAAGATTGGTTGTATCATTTATCCTACTGGTTTACAGCTTTGTTGCCTGTTATTCTCGGATTTGGCATTACAATGCTGATGATTTGGTATTTTACCAAAACTTATAAAGGACCTGATGACTTAGACGAATTTGAAGAAGACAATTAACAAAAATGTATTATGGCAAAGATCAGATTAACAAAAATATTCCATTTCGATACCGGTCATGCGCTTGCCGGATATGACGGTAAATGTCGCAATGTACACGGGCATAGTTACCGGTTAGAAGTAACGGTAATCGGAGAACCGATTCAAGATACCGAAAATCCTAAATTCGGTATGGTCATAGATTTTGGCGATTTAAAAGAAATTGTTAAAAAACATGTAATAGATGACTACGACCATGCTTTGGTATTAAACAAACATACGTCTTATAAAGAAATCGGTGATTTTCTAATCGAACGTGGACATCATATTTTATTGGTTGATTTTCAACCAACCGGAGAAATGATGATTCAAGATATGGCACGACGTATCATACCGCATTTGCCTGCTAATGTTGAGTTATTCAAATTAAAATTGTACGAAACAGGAACTTCCTTTGCCGAATGGTATGCCACAGACCAAGCATAAACATATCAAAGTACCGGCAGGTAAAAAAGTCTATTTTACGTCTGATCACCACTTCGGATTACCCGGAAAATTGAGCAGCCGGGAACGGGAAAAATTATTTGTTGATTGGTTGGATAATATTAAACATGATGCTTATGCCATTTTTATACTCGGTGATATGTTTGATTTTTGGTATGAGTATAAAATGGCTGTTCCTAAAGGTTTTGTCCGGATTTTAGGTAAATTGGCAGAATTGACCGACCAAGGTATTCAAATTTTTTTCTTCGTAGGTAACCACGATATGTGGATGCGTGATTACTTAACCCGTGAACTCAATATTCCCATATTTTTCGACCCGCAGATTTTTATCATTGACGAACAAAAATTCCTATTAGGTCATGGCGACGGTCTCGGTCCGGGCGATAAAACTTACAAATTACTCAAAAAAGTTTTTCGCAATCCGGTGGCACAGTGGCTTTATCGCTGGTTACACCCCGATATTGGATTGCCACTTGCCAAATACTTATCTCAACGCAACAAGTTGATTAGTGGCGAATATGACGCCAAGTTTAAAGGTGAAGACCGTGAATGGCTGTTTCAATATGCCAAACAATTTCTTACAAAGCAACCTGAAATCAAATATTTTGTATTTGGTCACCGGCATTTACCTTTAAAATTACCTGTCAGTAACAACAGTACTTATTTCAATACCGGTGATTGGTTGGTACATTTTACTTATATTGAGTATGAGAACGGGCAGCTGTTATTAAAAAAGTTTTATAACTAACTGTTTGATATAAAAACTTTTAGTCATAGACTATTGAGCTCATCAAAATATCAACTCATACGCTTTTGCATATAATAAAATCCGTAACCTAAAGCCCCTAACAAAACACTGGCAACCAAAGGATGTGTACTGAAAGCTGTTTGATAATCTAGCAAAATAGTTGCGACAACACCGGCAATAGCCCCGCCGAAATGCGCTTCATGTCCGATACGCGAATAAGTATTTTGTGTACCTTTGGTTGTGTACCACAAATATCCCAAGGCAAAAATGATTGCCGGGACGGGGATAATGGCAAAAAGCCAAATGAACTCAAACGGCAATAAAGTAACATAACTGAAAACTACAGCGTTAACACCTGCCGAAGCGCCGATGGCACTGTACCATAAATCATTTTTATGAAAATAGTAAGTCAAATAATTGCCGATAAAAACACCACCAAAATAAATTAATAAGAAATAGGTCTGTCCAAAATACTGGACTACAAAATCACCAAAAAAATATAAAGTAAACATATTGACCAAATAATGTGACCAATCGGCATGTAAAAAAGCCGAGGTGAAAAAGCGGTAATATTCACCGGCTTTAATACCTGAAACTGAAAATTTAAAACGTTCAAAAAGTTTATGATCATTAAATCCTAAATAAGTGGTAATACCTGTTATGATGATGATAATGGTTGATAAAGACATGTTGAAACTATAATTTAGAAGTTAGATTTTTTTTGAGGAATTGATGATTTATTGTGTTTCATAAATTATCCTGTAATTTGATTATAAATTAATACTACAAATAACATAACTGCATTCAATTTGAGGAATTGAGGAAACTTATATTCGGAATAGCACATTCAACTTTTAACTCACAATTCGAACATCGATTTGACAATTCTTTTTAGTTTTTGATGATTGTCAAAGTTTTTATGTTCACATTCGCCGTTAACAAAGATATAATCTTTTTGCCAATCTTGATGATTTTTTGCTAATTCTTTAACCGCATGGATGATGTATGCCACTTCTGCATCACTGGTTGTCGGGTGTATGGATAAGCGAATCCAACCGGGCTTGTGAGAACTATCACCCTGCTCTATTTCTTGAACGATTTGTTTCGACTTTTCTCTATCAACACCAAGTAAAATATGTCCGTAAGTGCCGGCGCAACTGCAACCGCCACGGGTTTGAATACCAAAACGGTCATTGAGTAATTTAACACCGAAATTGTGATGCAGTTCTTCTATGTTAAAAGAAATAATCCCTAATCTATCGGTAAAATTACTTGCTAATACATGTATATTTTCTATGGATTGAAACGCCGGCAAGAGCTGTTCTAAAATTTCGTGTTCACGTGCTAAAATATTCTTAACCCCCATTTGTTCTTTGAGTTTGATAGCCAAAGCCGCCTTAATGGTTTGCAAAAATCCGGGGGTGCCACCGTCTTCACGCATTTCAATATCGTCAAAATACCGGCATTCTTTCCAAGGATTGGTCCAAAGTACCGTGCCGCCACCGGGATGATCAGGTACGGTATTTTGATAAAGTTCGCTGTTAAAAATCAATACGCCGGATGTGCCCGGTCCACCTAAAAATTTATGGGGTGAGAAAAAAACAGCATCCAATTGTTGACGTGGGTCGGTTGGATGCATATCAATGTTTACATAAGGTGCCGAACAGGCAAAATCGACAAAACAGTAACCATTATATTGGTGAATTAATCCGGCAATTTTATAATAATCCGGCTGCAAACCGGTAACATTGGAACAAGCCGTAACCGAAGCAATTTTAAGTAGCCGTTTGTCATATTTTTTAATCAAAGCTTCAAATGCTTCAAAATCGATATGTTTTGCATCTTTATAAGGAATGATTTCAACATCAGCAATGGTTTCCAACCAAGAAGTTTGATTGGAATGGTGTTCCATATGGGTGATAAATACTACCGGACGTTCTTCGTCAGAAAAATTAATTCGCGACTTGTATTTTTCATGGATTTTCAATCCCAATATGCGTTGCAGTTTGTTTACGGCGCCGGTCATGCCGTGTCCGGTCATAATTAAAACATCATCTTTGCCGGCATTGACATGTTGTTTGATGATGTCCCGCGCTTCTTCATAAGCCGTGGTCATTAAATTGCCACACAAACTGGTTTTGGTATGTGTGTTGGCGGTAAACGGACCGAAATCTTCGGCTATTTTTTGTTCAATGGGGGCGTACAATCTGCCGCTTGCCGTCCAATCGGTATAAACCAGCGGCATAGTACCGTAGGGCGTATCAATCACTTCATCTATCCCGATGATTTGCTCACGAAAAGTTTTAAAATGCTTGGCTAAATCAGACATTTTATAGAAATTTTTGTTTGATTTCACGCATCATATTTTGGGCTAAAGCATCGGCTTTTTCTTGTGAACGGGCTTCAGCATAAATGCGGATAATCGGTTCGGTATTTGATTTGCGAACCTGTACCCAAGAGTCGTTAAAATCGATACGCAAACCATCTTGCGTATCAATTTCGGCTTCGCGGTATTTATCAACAAAATATTTGATGACTGTATCTAAATCAAAATCGGGGGACACCGTCATTTTATTTTTACTCATAAAGTATGATGGATACGTTTGACGCAATTCGGACAAGC
>WFZY01000188.1 GCA_015489265.1 Flavobacteriaceae bacterium
ATAAACATCCTGCAAGCTGATGTGCCGGAAGATATGGCTATTGCGCAAATCCGCTATGATTCCCGTTTGGTACAAGACGGTGATGTGTTTGTGGCGCTTAAAGGTGTGCAAGCCGACGGACATCAATTTATTGACAAAGCCGTTCAAAACGGTGCCAAAGTTGTAGTGGTTGAAGATTGGCAAAATAGCTTACCGGAAAATGTCTATCAAATTAAAGTAGCTGATACACATGATGCATTGGCACTAATGGCATCCAATTTTTATGATAATCCGTCTAAAAAATTGAAATTGGTTGGTATTACCGGCACCAACGGTAAAACCACAACGGCAACCTTAGCATACAAATTGTTTCAAAAAGCCGGATTCAAAGCCGGATTGCTGTCCACAGTCGCCATTCTTATTGATGGTGAAACCTATCCTGCTACGCATACCACACCCGACCCGTTGATGATTAATTATTATTTAAATGAAATGGTCAAAAAAGGGGTTACACACGCCTTTATGGAAGTCAGTTCGCATGGCATCGATCAAAAACGCACCGCGGGATTAGATTTTGACGGCGGTGTTTTTACCAATTTGACCCACGATCATCTCGACTATCACGAAACTTTTATCAATTACAGAGATACGAAGAAACAATTTTTTGACCAATTGAAAAAAGAGGCCTTTGCTTTGGTAAACGCCGATGACAAAAACGGTTTGTTTATGTTGCAAAACACCAAAGCCCGTAAATTGACCTATGCCCTAAAAAATCCGGCGGATTACAAAGCCAAAATTTTAGAACAGAATTTCAGTAGTATGTTGTTGGACATCAACCATATGGATGTTTGGGTGCGACTGGTTGGTAAATTCAATGCTTACAACATTTTGGCGGTTTACGGCATAGCTGAACAATTGGGTATGGAACCTTTTGATATACTGAAAATATTGAGCGAATTGCAAAGTGTTGCCGGTCGTTTTGAACTGATTATGTCGCCCGAAGGCAAGATCGCCATTGTTGATTATGCACATACGCCCGATGCATTGGAAAACGTCTTGAAAACCATCAACGATATTCGTCCTAAAAACACTGAAAAATTGATAACGGTGGTAGGTGCCGGTGGCAATCGAGATAAAAGCAAACGACCCGAAATGGCGGAAGTAGCAGCCCGTTTGAGTGACACGGTGATATTTACATCGGACAATCCGCGTGACGAAGAACCGGATGCAATCATAGACGATATGGAAGCCGGAGTGCCGGGCGAACATTATAAAAAAACTTTGCGCATCACCGACAGGCGTCAAGCAATAAGAGCTGCGGCGCAATTGGCAAATACCGGCGATATCATTTTAATAGCCGGCAAAGGACACGAAGATTATCAAATTGTGAAAGGTCAAAAATCACATTTTGATGACCGCGAAGAAATTAAAGTAGCATTTGGCTTAATCAATAAGCCCGTAAATAAATAAGCAGATATGTTGTATTACTTTTTTAAATATTTATGGAACAATTTTCCGGGCGCCGGCTTGTTTGACTATCTCTCATTCCGGTCAGGTATGGCATTTGTCACCGCCTTGTTGTTTTCCTTATTAGTCGGGAAGAAAATTATTGCCCGTTTGCGACAAATGCAAATAGGCGAAACGGTTCGCGACTTGGGTTTAGAAGGACAAAAACTCAAAGAAGGCACCCCGACTATGGGCGGTATTATCATCATTTTAGCCACCTTAATTCCGGTATTGTTGTTCAATGATTTGTCAAATATTTATGTGCAACTGCTACTGATTACATTGCTTTGGATGGGTTTTATCGGATTTACCGACGATTATATCAAAGTGATTAAAAAAAATAAAGAAGGACTGGCAGGCAAGTTTAAAATTTTGGGACAAGTCAGTTTGGGTATTGTCATTGGGACGGTCATGGTAGTTAATCAAGATATTACTATCCGAACCGAAAATTTTAACGAACCGGCTCAAATGCAAAAAAAATTGGGTGAAAATTTTAACCAGCCGGAAAAATCGCTCAAAACGACTATCCCAATGATTAAAAATAATGAATTTGATTATGCCAATGTGTTGAAAATCATCAGTCCGTCTTGGACAAAATATGCCTGGTTGTTATTCATTTTGGTCGTGATTTTTATCATTACAGCCGTATCTAACGCCGCCAATTTAACCGACGGTATTGACGGACTGGCAGCAGGGACATCAGCCATAATAGTTTTGGCGTTAGCACTGTTGGCTTGGATTTCGGGGAATATTTTGGTATCGGATTATTTGAATATCATGTATATCCCCGGTATTGGTGAAGTTTCGGTGTTTATCAGTGCCTTTGCCGGTGCTTTGGTCGGATTTTTATGGTTCAATGCCTTTCCGGCACAAGTATTTATGGGTGATACAGGCAGTTTGACCATTGGCGCTATCATTGCCGTTGTAGCTTTGTTTATCCGTAAAGAATTGTTGTTGCCCATTTTAGCCGGCATTTTTGTGATGGAAAACGCATCGGTAATCATTCAACGATTTTGGTTCAAATATACCAAAAGACAGTATGGCGAAGGGCGTAGAGTGTTTAGAATGGCGCCAATACATCATCATTTTCAAAAATTGGGTTGGCATGAAAATAAGATTGTCGTCCGGTTCTGGATTATCGGAATTATTTTGGCAGCCATCAGTATTATCAGTTTAAAAGTCAGATAATTTAGATATAAGTACCAAGTTGAAAGTGTCGAGTGCGCATGTAGAAACGAAAATTCTACATTTTGAAAGTTAGTAATAAATAATGAGATTTCTCTTCCAACTTTCGTAGGGACGAAATGGCAGACAGTTGTCATTCCGACATAGTCCTAACCCGGACTTTCGTCGGGGGGACGACGAGGAATCTGAAATTGAAAAAAAATGAGATTTCTCTCTACGTTCGAAATGACAGGATGCTTATTTATACAGTTTGTCATTCCGAGTGAGCGTAGCAACGAGGAATCTCTCAGTTGATACAAAATAAGATTTCTCTCTGCATTCGAAATGACAGAGATAGAAAAATAAACAAAAGAGAACCTAAACAAACAAATGAAACACATCAAATCAACAGATAACCAAATAACCAAATCATCAAATAAAATGACAGCACAATTAATCCAAAAAAGACGTCGAGCATTGAGAAAACCCTTTCAAGGTTTTACCAATGTCCCCAACCGTATGGAACAAGTGCGGGTAAAAAACGGTGTGGTTTTTATCAATGATTCGAAAGCCGAAAACGTCAATGCTACTTATTTTGCTTTGCAAAGTATTCGTAAACCGGTGATTTGGATTGCCGGTGGCGATGATGCACAAACGGATTATTGGGATTTGATGTCGTTGGTGCGTCAAAAAGTAGAAGCCATTATCATGATTGGTGAAGACAACGAACGTTTGTTTCAAATGTTTTCGCCGGTTATCAATGATATTTATGAAGTTTCATCTATGTCGGAAGCCGTCCGTTTGGCAAATCAAATCAGTGAAGCGGGAACGAGTGTGTTGTTGTCACCGGCTTGTAAACCGGATCATCGTTTTGCAGATTATCAAGCAAGAGGACAAGAATTTGTAACCACCGTTCAAAAATTATAAATGCATGAGAGCACTTTTAAAAAACATATCAGGCGACCGCCAACTTTGGGTTTACACCATCTTATTGATGTTGTTTTCATTCTGGATTGTATATAGTGCCAGCAGTAATTTAGTCAATGTGTATGGCAAAAGTTCACCGTTATTCTTTGGAATTAAGCATTTTATACACGTGGCTATCGGTTTGTTGATAATTTTCTTTACCCACAGGTTTAATCCAAAATATTTTTCGCATATGTCTAAGGCAGCTATGCCGTTTATCATTTTAATTTTGGGATTTACACTGACGCGTGGTATCACAATGGGCGGAGCTAATGCCAGTCGCTGGATTTATTTGCCCGGCGTAGGCAGTGTGCAACCATCAACCATTGCCTTTGTGTTTTTGATGATGTTTACCGCCCGCTTTTTCGGCAAAAACGATTTGCGTCAAATGACCTTTACCGAAAGTTTAAAAAATTTCTGGTTCTGGGTTTTTGCCGTAGTCGGTTTGATTTTACCGGCAAACCTTTCAACAGCCCTGTTAATATTTTCTATGGTTGTATTGATTAGTATCATTGCCGGTTATCCGTTTAAAGATTTACTAAAAGTTTTCGGATTGGGCTTGTTAGGTGTCGTTATGTTGATATTGGTTCTTAAAGCTTTTCCTACCAGACTTTCCAACCGTTTGGATACTTGGCAAAGCCGGATTGAAAGCTATTTTGACGATGTTAAACAAGACGATGATACCATTAAATTAGATGATAAAAATTACCAAAGAACACAAGCAAAAATAGCCATTGCCAAAGGTGGATTATTTGGGTTCAGACCGGGAAAAAGCGTGCAAAAAAACTTTTTACCGCAATCGGTTTCCGATTTTATTTATGCCATTATCATTGAAGAATACAGTTTGACCGGCGGTTTAATCATTCTGTTTGTGTATTTGCTGTTGGGACTGCGGATGTTTTTCATTGCTAAAAAAACAACCAACCGGTATTATCAGTTGTTGGTTTTGGCAGTCGGATTGCCCATTGTGGTGCAAGCATTGGCTAATATGGCGGTTGCCGTGGGCTTGTTTCCAGTAACCGGTCAACCCTTGCCCTTGTTGAGTTCGGGTGGAACAGCCATTTGGATGAGCAGTTTTGCCATTGGCATTATATTGAGTGTCAGTCGTGATACTGAAACCAAAGAACGAAAAGATTTAGACGAATTTGTAACCGAGTAATATAGAATGACGAATAAAACTAAACATATCAAAGCGATTATCAGTGGCGGCGGCACCGGCGGTCATATTTTTCCGGCATTGTCTATTGCCAATGAAATCAAAAGGCGGTATCCTGATGCTGACATTCTGTTTGTGGGTGCCAAAGGTCGCATGGAAATGGAAAAAATTCCGGCAAACGGTTATCCGATTGAGCCATTGTGGATTTCGGGTATCAATAGAAAAAAAATGTGGAAAAACATCGCTTTTCCGTTTAAATTGATTTCAAGTATTTGGAAAGCCCGAAAAATCATCAAGCGTTTTAAACCCGATGTGGTTATCGGCACCGGCGGATTTGCCAGCGGTCCGGTGTTATATGTCGCGCAACAAAAAGGTATTCCGACTTTTATACAAGAACAGAATTCGTATCCCGGTATCACCAATAAATTATTGGCAAAGAAAGCCCGCAAAATTTACACGGCTTATGACAGATTGGACCGTTTTTTCGATGCCAAAAAAATCCTTAAAACCGGCAACCCGATTCGACAAGATTTGCAGCAATTAAAAATTGATAAAAATGCCGCATTAAAACATTTCGGCTTGTCTGCCGGCAAGAAAACCATTTTGTCTATCGGGGGCAGTTTGGGTGCACATCCGGTAAATGAAGCAATCGCAAATATTGTTGGAAAAATAAAAGAAAAAGATTACCAAATCATTTGGCAAACCGGTAAAAATGATTATGAGCAATATAAACATTTGAATGACAACCAAATAAAAGTCGTGCCGTTTATCAACAATATGCCTGAGGCGTATGCCGCTGCCGATTTGATTATTTCGAGAGCCGGCGCCGGAACTATCTCGGAATTGAGCATTATCGGTAAGCCGGTTATTTTGGTCCCGTCGCCTTATGTCGCCGAAGACCATCAAACCAAAAATGCCCAAGCTTTGTCTGAAAATATAGCAGCAATATTATTGCCCGAAAAGAATTTGAAAGACCAATTGTGGCAAATGATAAATGCAGTTTTTGGAAATAAAGAAAACGCTGCGATACTGAGTAAAAATATCAAAAAAATAGCAATGCCGGACGCTACGAAATTGATAGTAGATGATGTTATTAGAGAGTTACATATTGAAAGTTGAAAGTGCCAAGTGAAGAGCGAATTGTCATTTCGATAGAGAGAGGAGGTACGACGAACGATGAGAAATCTATATTTTAGAAACTAAAAAATAACAAAGCAGAAATAACGAGAAATGTATTAACAGTGAGATTTCTCTCTCGACTTTCGTCGGGATCGAAATGATAATCATTAGAAACAAAAAAATCGAAAATCTGAAAACTGAAATCGAAAATCTGAAATGAAAAAAAACATTCTCACCATAGCAACCATTTCTATGTTACTCATTACGATTGTATTGGGGCGCATTTTTGATGCTTTGGCGGGAAAAGAAAAAGTGCATGTGGCACGTGTGCATATTTATCCGTTGGCTAAAACATTTATTATGCCGGAAGATGTCAAAA
>WFZY01000189.1 GCA_015489265.1 Flavobacteriaceae bacterium
AAGAAATATAAGACCTAGCAGGTTAGCAAAACCTACTAGGTCAGTGGTGAGTGTAAGTGACCTGTTAGGTTTCCAAAACCTGATAGGTCTGATGCTAAATTAAGAAATATAAGACCTAGCAGGTTGGCAAAATCTACTAGGTCAGTGGTGAGTGTAAGTGACCTGTTAGGTTTCCAAAACCTGATAGGTCTGATACTAAATTAAGAAATATAAGACCTAGCAGGTTGGCAAAACCTATTAGGTCAGTGGTGAGTGTAAGTGACCTGTTAGGTTTCCAAAACCTGATAGGTCTTTTTGAAAAATAAAGACCAAATACTTTTTATTGCTCTTAATTTCTTAATGTTTAGCAATCCGGCATTCCGGCAGGTTTGATTAAAATAAATTCTCAAATTATTAACCATAAAAATATCATACTTTGATTAATTAACCAATGAGTAACCCCGAATCTTTTTATAAAAACCGCTTACAGCAATATACCGCAGAATTGCAACATGAAAAACGCCGTTCTTATGTCGTTGCATTGTTACGATTGGTGGTTTTTATACTTTTAGGATTGGCTTTATATTGGTATCATCAAAGCGCCGGACAAATTTTGCTGGTCTTTTTGATTTGGATACCTTTTTTTCTGTTTCTGGTGTCAAAAAGCGCTGATATTTCTCAAAAAATCAATAAGATAAAAGCTTTAATCGATCTGAACGAAACGGAATTAAAAGTTCTCAAAGGACAATATGATTTTTTGCCTGACGGTGCCCGGTTTGTCAATCCGAAGCATGCTTACAGTTACGATTTGGATTTGTTTGGCAAGCAGTCATTCTTTCAGTATATCAACCGCTCTAACAAAAAAACAGCTCAACAATATTTGGCAAAGTTACTGACAGAAAACCGTACAGATGGTATTCTTAAAAAGCAAGAAGCCATTAAAGATTTGGCGTCACGACCTGAGTGGCGGCAGAACTTTTTAGCGGTTTCGCGCTTGGTAAAAAACAGTCTGGAACCCGAAAAAATTGTGCGGGTTTTCCGGCAACATACATATTTTACGAATGCGTTAATGTTTTATGGTAGTTTGGCATTCGGAACCGCATCAGTGGCAATATTGGCGGCTTATTATTTTGATTTGATTTCACTTAAAATTTTAACCTATTGGCTGATTGCCGGTTTGAGTATTTCAGGCCGGTTTGCTAAGAAAATGCATCATTTCGGTCAAGAATTAGACCTTGTAATGCCGTCTTTGTCAGGTTATGTAAAATTATTACAGTTGATTGAGAATGAAGATTTTAAATCGAAATTGTTAACCGAGAGAAAACAAGAATTACAACATAAAGGTCACAAAGCTTTTGAGCTGATTCATGATTTGATGCGCGTGTATCAACAAAAGGAAATGACCCACAATTTGATTGTTAAAATCATTGGCAACAGTTTGTTTTTATCCGATTTGATGTTTAGTTATCGCTTGGAAAAACGCATCAAACAATATACCGGGAATTTACCGGTTTGGCTCAACACGGTTGATTTTTTTGAAAGTTACATTTCTTTGGGAAATTTTGCATTTAACCACCCGCATTATACTTTTCCTAAAATTATCCAAAGCGATTGGCAGATACAAAGCAAGGGGCTGGGACACCCGTTGATTCCGGTTTCTAAGCGTGTCAGCAATGATTTTGAAATCAAACATCACGAATTTTTTATCATTACCGGTGCGAATATGGCGGGCAAAAGCACATTTTTACGCACGGTCGGGTTGTCCATAGTTATGGCAAATACCGGTTTGCCCGTTTGTGCCGCTTCGTATGCCTATCAACCAATTAAGTTGTTGACAAGCATGCGCACAGATGATTCGTTGCAAGAAGAAACTTCGTATTTTTTCTCGGAATTGAAACGATTGAAGTATATTGTCACGCAAATTCAAAATGACGATTATTTTATCATTTTAGATGAAATTCTGAAAGGCACCAATTCCAAAGATAAAGCCGAAGGTTCTCAAAAATTTGTTGAGCGACTGACGCATTCCAAAGCCACCGGTATCATTGCTACCCACGATTTAAGCTTATGCGAGTTGGCAAAGGTCTATCCGCAAGTCAAAAACCACTATTTTGATGCCAAAATTATCAATAATGAATTGGCTTTTGATTATCGTTTTAAGGAAGGCATCGTTCAAAATATGAATGCGACATTTTTGTTGAAAAAAATGGCAATTATTTAGTAAAATTTATTGTTTCCTACTTTAAATAAACGTATTTTAAAAATGTTAATGAAAAGTTGATAAAAAATAACAACTTTATGGCATTATAGTGCGATACAATCTAAAAATGTATTAATTTTATTTTTTAGAAATTGTATGAATTTACAACTATGACAGCTCATCAAACAACAGCCAAAGACGACATGTATCAACAAGAAATTGAAGTCGTTAGAAATAAATTGACGGAATTTTTAGAAGAAAATAACCAAAGAAAAACGCCGGAACGTTATGCGATCTTGGAAGAAATATACAAGATTGATGAACATTTCGATATAGATTTTTTGTATAAATTATTTAAAGAAAAACAATTCAGAGTCAGTAAAGCAACGCTCTATAATACCTTGGAATTGTTGCTTGATGCCGGATTGGTGCGCAAACACCAGTTTGGTAAAGTGCAAGCTTTTTATGAAAAAAGTTATTTTAATAAAAATCACGATCATATTATTATGTTAGATGATTTTCAGATTATAGAATTTTGCGACCCGCGCATCGATCAAATCAAAAAAGATTTTGAAGATGCCATGGATATCGAAATCGATAGTCATTCATTATATTTATATGCCCGAAAAAAGAAAAAATAAATTGCTACTAATTATTTAAAAATGGATTTACCCGAAAAGAAAAATAAAGGATTGGTTAAACAACCGCAAAAGAATCTGAGTTTGCCCCAAGCCAAAGTGCCACCGCAAGCCATTGAGTTGGAAAAAGCGATTTTGGGGGCAATGATGATTGATAAACGCGGTGTCGATGAAGTTGTTGATTTATTATTTGACGAAGTTTTTTACCTGCCCGAACATCAAGAAATTTTTTCGGCTATTATTCAGTTGTTTGAGCAAGGTAAGCCCATTGATATTTTTACCGTTACCGAAGCGCTACGTTCCCGCGGGACTTTGCAACAAGTAGGTGGCGAATATTATTTGATAACTTTGTCCAATTTAGTGGCAACAGCCGCCCATATCGAATACCATGCCCGTATTGTGTTGCAAATGTATGTCAAGCGGCGTTTGATTGAAATTTCGGGCGAAATTATAGAAAAGGCGTATGACGAAACCACAGATGTACTTGATTTGTTAGACAATGCCGAACAAGAATTGTTTAAGGTTTCACAAGGCAGTTTGAAGCGGGGAAGTGCTAAAATTGCTTCGGTTGTAACCGACGTCAAAGCCCAATTGGAACAGCTGGCAAAGCAAGAAGGGTTAAGTGGTATTTCGACGGGTTTCCCATCTCTGGATGACTATACATCGGGCTGGCAAAACGGTGATTTGGTGATTATTGCTGCCCGTCCCGGTATGGGTAAAACGGCTTTTGTATTGTCTATGGCGCGCAATATGGCAGTGGATCATCAGGTACCGGTAGCCATCTTTAACCTTGAAATGACTTCCGACCAGTTAATTAAGCGATTATTTTCCATTGAAACCGAAATTCCGTCAGAAAAATTCCGTAGTGGTAAGTTGACCGATATGGAATGGAATTTGCTTAACAGTAAAATGGATAAAATTGCCGATGCACCCATTTATATCAACGATTCTAGTATGTTGTCCATCTTTGATTTACGGGCGCAAGCACGACGGATGAAATCGCAGTTTGATATTGGCATTCTTATCATTGATTATTTGCAGTTAATGACGGCGCAAACCAATAACAAAAGCGGTAACCGTGAACAAGAAATTTCGACCATTTCGCGTAACTTAAAAGCTTTGGCAAAAGAATTGAATATTCCGGTTATTGCACTGTCGCAGTTGTCACGTAAAGTAGAAGAACGCACGGACAAATCCGGACATAAACGCCCGCAGTTGGCAGATTTACGTGAATCCGGTGCTATTGAGCAAGATGCTGATATTGTGAGCTTTATCTATCGTCCTGAATATTACAAAATTGATTTGTGGGAAGACGATACGCCTACGCAAAATCAAGCTGAATATATCATTGCCAAGCACCGTAACGGTAGAACCGGTAATATCCGTTTGCGTTTTGAAGGACAATACGGCCGTTTTTCCGAACTTAATATGCTTAGCGAAGAATTTACAATGGAATCTAAATTAAACGATGTCAGTCCTAATAACGATTTTGGAACAGACCATTTTGACCCTTATACACCCGGAACCCAAGATGAAAGCGATTTTCCCTTCTAAATATTTGATTTTTACCCTTTTACTGGCATTATCTTGGCAGATTGGTTTGGCCAAGTTCATCCTGATACCCATGGATGAAAACCAGCATAATCACTTGAAAGCTTACGGTATTGTTTACAAAGCATTGCAACAACACATTAAAGTCAAATGGTTGCTCAACTATCGTGGTGGCTCGTTTTTGATACCTTTTGATGAACCAATAAAAGAAGAATGTCAAATTCGCGGGGTGGATTTTGAACTCATTTCAGAAGACCAAGCGGCGCAAATCCTTAAAGAAATCAGTTCGCCGTCAAAAAACATGGATGCCGTAACGCTTGAAAAAGCGCCCAAAATTGCGGTTTATTCACCCAAAGACAAAGCCCCGTGGGATGATGCCGTCACTATGGTATTATCTTATGCCGAAATTCCCTATGATGTGGTTTATGACGAAGAAGTATTAAATGATAAATTGCTCAAATACGATTGGTTGCACTTACATCACGAAGATTTTACCGGACAATACGGGCGTTTTTATGCGGCTTATCATACGGCGCCTTGGTATATCAAGCGGAAGAAAGAATTGGAAGCTCTGGCGCATAAATTGGGTTTTAGCAAAGTATCACAATTAAAATTGGCAGTTGCCAAAAAAATACGGGATTATGTTATCGGTGGCGGTTTTATGTTTGCCATGTGTTCGGCTACGGATACTTTTGATATTGCACTGGCTGCCGATGGCGTTGATATTTGCGAACCTATGTATGACGGCGACCCGTCGGAACCCGGATACCAATCGAAACTGGATTATAGCAAAACCTTTGCATTTACCGATTTTGTCTTGGAATCGAATCCGATGGTTTACGAATTTTCTAATATTGATACGA
>WFZY01000190.1 GCA_015489265.1 Flavobacteriaceae bacterium
ATTTAGAGTGATTATAAATAGCAAATTTTTTGTAAAAAGGAACAAAAATGTGATTAAAACGTCAATTTTTGATGTTTTTTTGTCATTTTTTGATAAAAAATAAGCGTTTTTTATGCAAAACAGAATTTTCTACTTTTTTGCTATATAAACATAAGATTGATACAGCTTGGCATTGTACCAACAAATTGTTTTAGAGCTAACCGGATGTTTTTTAACTGCTTGCAGTAAAGGAAAAGTCCCTTCCGCCGCAAATTTGACTACACTCAGACCGGAGCGGCTATTCAGTTGATCAAGTGTTTGCATCAAACGTTTGTGTTTGGCAAAATTTTGGTCATCAAATAATGATAATTGCCGATTTGATTCTGGAATTAAACCGGAAACCATCACGCCGGCTTTTTTATAGTTTAAGTCTTTTTTAAAAATAATTTGTAACGCTTTTTTGGCTGCTTTAATCAAATCTATACTGCTGGATGTCGCATTAATTTGTAAAGTAAAACTATTGGCATAATAGGGATTTTTTTTATCAAACTTATTCGTTCTGATAAAAACGGTTATCAAATTTGCAGCATGTTGCTGTTCTCGAAGTTTATGAGCGCAGGTTGCAGCAAAAGTAGAAACAGCTTCTGCAACTTCATCAAATCCGGATTTTGTTTGTGCAAAAGTTCTTGCTGTTCGTATGGCTTTACGAGGTTCTGGATTATAAGTGATTGGGATACAAGCTATTCCTAAAAGTTCCTGTTTAGTTCTTAAACCATTGACAGACATATGTTTACGGATAAATTGATTAGGTAATCTGGTAAAATCCCAAGCAGTTTGCACCTGATATTTTTGTAAAAAACTGGTGTAACGACGACCAATCCCCCAAACCTCATCAATAGGAGTCATTTTTAGCGCTCGTTCTATTTTTTCCGACGTATCAATTAATGCAACGCCGTTTTTCATATATTTTTTTGCAATTCTATTAGCAATTTTTGCCAGTGTTTTGGTGGGACCAAATCCAACACTCACCGGAATACCAATATATTTTAAAACTTTTTGCCGCAAGTCGATACCTGTTTGTTTCAAATCAATTTGTTTGAAACCCGCGAAATCCAAAAAAGCTTCATCAATCGAATAAACCTCAATATCCGGCGTAAAATCTTTAAAAATACGCATCATCCGTTTGGACATATCACCATATAGTGCAAAATTGGACGAAAATGCCAGAACTTCATTACGAGCAATCAAATCTTTAATCTCAAAAGTAGGGGTTCCCATTTTAATGCCCAATGTTTTAGCTTCATTGCTTCTAGCTATAATGATACCGTCATTGTTAGATAAAACAACAATGGCTTTATCTCGCAAAGCGGGATTAAAAACCCGTTCGCAGGAAGCATAAAAATTGTTACCATCAACCAAAGCATACATTAGTGAAATATTTTTTACAAAAATAGACAAAAAAAGAAAGACCGCTGTATAACTACAGCGGCCCTTCCCTTAACCAAAATAACTCAACTATGAAAAAAAATCTCACGTTAGTATCATAACAAATCCCGTGCCAAAACTTTTTCACATCAAATGATTTTTATTAAAATATTCAAAAATATTTAAAAATTAACAATACTTTAGCACTTAAGCGTAAATAAGTAACGATAGATGTAAAATATAAGTTCTATGTTGTTTTGTATGGGGTTACACATTAAAATCAAGATAGATTTTATTATATTTATTTGTCAGATATATTTATTAATGATCGGAATACAACAAATATTTTTGTCTAATAGTTTTAAAATGTGCAATTCCCTTTTGCCATTTGGCTTTGATTTGAGCAGTAGGTATGCCATTCATAATATCATTTTGCAAGCTTTGTGTACCGGAAAGTTTGACAAAAAACTTGTTGAAAAATTTTGTTTTTAATGAGTCGGGGTAAGATTGGTAAGCATCTTTTAACCATTTGAGATACAATTCTGTAGGGGGTGTTATTTGTCGTAAATCTTTTCCGTAGCAGACTTGGTCTTGATGTATGGGCCATTTGCTACCGGCATTGGGTTTGGGAATAAATGAAAAACCGGTTTTCGGTAAATAAGGCGAGCCATATACTTGAAAAGGGAAATCGGTGCCACGTCCGACGCTGACATCTGTACCTTCAAACAAACAAAGAGAAGGATAGAGGCGGACCGCTTGATAATTTGGTAAATTAGGTGATGGTTTTACCGGCAACCGGTAAACAGATTGATGGGTATAATTTTGAATAGGAATAACGGTTAAATCTGCCTGAATACCGTTTTTTAACCAGTGTTCGCCGTTAATCATACGGGCATATTCGCCAATTGTCATGGCATATACAATAGGAACCGGATGCATACCGACAAATGATTTGTTTTGATCTTCCATAACCGGACCGGCGATATAATCGGCATTCGGATTGGGGCGGTCCAATACCACAACCGGAATATGTTGTTCGGCTGCGGCTTCCATGACATAATGCAAAGTTGATAAATAGGTATAAAACCGGGCGCCGACATCTTGAATGTCGAACACAATGATATCGACATTTTGCAAATCTTCGGTAGTCGGTTTTTTGTGCTTGCCGTAAAGCGAAATTATAGGCAGACCGGTTTTTTTATCTTTAGAATCGGCAACTTTTTCTCCGGCAGAAGCTTGTCCGCGAAAACCGTGTTCCGGGGCAAAAACCTTAACGATATGAATACCGCGTTGCAATAAAGTATCAACCAAATGTGTGCCGTTTATTTCAGAAGTTTGATTGCCGACTAATGCTACCCGCTTATTTTGAAGCAAAGCCAAATAACGATTCATATCATAAGCGCCCGGAAAAATTTTGGTTTGTTGGTTGGTTTGAGAAGGTATAATGTTCTTTTTGGACGAGCTTTTGCACGAAAAAACAATTAAAAATAGGACAATACTTAATAAATATGTATTTTTGAGCTGCATAAATTCAGGATATTTTGAATGATAATTTTTTTATAGCCAAACGTTTAATCAGGTCTAGCGACCACAAAAATAAGATTTCTTCTCCGATTATTAAAATCGCCATCACATCTATCGCGATTGGGATGATTATTATGTTGATTTCCATGGCAACCGGATTTGGTCTGCAACATAAAATCAGAGAAAAAATATCGGCTTTTTCAGGTCATATTATCATTAGCAATTATGATACCAATCAGTCCGGATTGACACTCAAGCCGGTATCTTTGCATCAAGATTTTTATCCGCGCTTTAAAAATATTGCCGGTATCAAGAATGTGCAGGCATTTGCGACTATCGGCGGTATTATTCGTACACCAAAAGATTTTGAGGGAATTATTCTCAAAGGTGTGGACAGTTTGTATAATTGGGATTTGTTTAAACCCTACTTAATTCAAGGTAAAATACCGCATTTTGGCAAAGGTTTGAACGATAGTATTATCTTGTCTAAAACCATTGCCGATAGATTGCATTTGAAATTGCATCAAAAAATTAATACGTTTTTTCTGCGTCAGGGCTCTCAAAAACCCATGTTGCGCGTTTTTAAAATAGCCGGTATTTACGATTCGGGTTTTGATGATTTTGATAAAACTTTTATTATCGGCGATTTAAAAATGGTGCAAAAACTGTATAAATGGCCCGATACTTTAACCGGAGGATTTGAAGTACTGCTTAAAGATTTTGATCAGATTATCCCTAAAACCGATGAAATATATGAAGCAGTACCTTCTACTTTAAACACTGAATCCATTATTGATAAGTATCCTTTGATTTTTAATTGGCTTAACATGTTCGATTTCAATATCTTATTAATTTTGGTAATCATCATTTTTATAGCCGGACTCAATATGATTACAACTTTGTTGGTCATGATATTTGAAAAACGGCAATTTATCGCCATCATGAAAGTGCTGGGAAGTTCAAACCGGCGCCTACAAAAGATATTTTTGATTCAAGCGGCATATATTATTAGTATAGGTTTGCTAATTGGGAATATTATTGGTCTGGGATTAATTTTATTACAAAAATATTTTGGCTTTATCCGGCTCAATCCGGAAACTTATTACGTACGGACCGCGCCTGTTTTTATCACATTGAAAGATATTATTTTGCTCAATGCCGGTGTGCTGCTAGCCATTTTATTGATGTTACTTTTGCCGGTTTTGGTCATCAGTAAAATTTCGCCGGTCAAAGTTTTAAAGTATGATTAGAGTTGCTAACATAAGTGCTAAGATAGAAAGGTGTGTAATTAAGCGCTTGAAAATGAGATATATAAGATTCCGGAATATGAATAATAGCTAATAAATAGATGATTTTGGTATTATTGCTTTTATAATTTCTCAAAACCGATGTTTTTTATTATGGTGTTTTCCAATCCAAGCGCATTTTTAAATTTATTTAAAAATATTATAGTTTGGCAAGATTTTTGTTAAATTTTTTTATATGAAAATGTCAGCTAATATACCACAATCAGACCTTAAAGTTGCCAGCAATAAGCAAACTTTTCAAGAACAATTACAACAAATCATTTCTACTAAATGGCATCTTAAAAGCATTTTGGAAACAGGTATTGTTACCGATGAAGCCGCTTTTAAAGATGTTGAAATTGTTTTTAGTCAATATCATATTTATGCGTTGTATGGCAATAGAGTTGACAAGTTTAAATATAAATTTTTGAGTCCTAAAACTTTCTCAGTTAATATTGAAGGTGAAAATGTCAAATGTCGCATTAAAGAATTGAGCGACCAAAAATTTATTTTTCATGCCGATTTTAGAAATTCACATTTTATCTTGGAATTAGAAGCCGTTTGATTTTTTTGATAAATATGAAAAATTAAATAGGTAGATTGATTTTACGCATGTTATTAAGAATTTTGTTAGCTGGATTCTTTATTAACTTTTGCATTAT
>WFZY01000191.1 GCA_015489265.1 Flavobacteriaceae bacterium
ATATCGAAAATTGAAAGAATTGTATAATAATTGAGGAAATGAGGAAATGAGGAGGTCAAAAAAAACTTGCAACTTGCGACTAATTACTTGTAAAAAATGAACATTATAGAAATCATAAATAACGGCGGTATCATTATCTTTCCTACCGATACTATTTGGGGAATTGGTGGCGATGCTACCAATGCTGAAGTTATCAAAAAAATTTATCAAATAAAAGAACGTGATCCTAAAAAAAGCTTGTTGATTTTAGTAGATTCTTATAAAATGCTACAAAATTATGTCGAAGAGATTCCTTTGGAAATTTGGGAAATTTTAGAAAAAAACATTGAACCGACTACTATCATTTATACTAATCCCAAAAATTTACCGGCAGAATTATTAGCAAATGATGGCTCTATTGCCATTCGTGTTGTTAAAAAGGGCTTTGCTAAAGATTTAATTAAAGCCACCGGAAAACCTTTAATTGCAACCTCAGCTAATCTGTCGGGAGATGCCTCACCAAAAGATTTTAACGAAATTAATCCTGTTATTTTGCAGCGCGTCGATTATGTCGTAAATTTGCATCGTCAAAATACAAGCCGGAAAGCTTCCAAAATTATAAAATGGAGCCCCGAAAAAGGTATTGAAATAATTAGAGATTAATGAAAGAGAACCTGTTTTATCCAGAAGCCGTTAACCAACCGGTATTCAAATTAATTCATCAAGCCGCACAACAACTCGATAAACCCGTTTTTGTTATTGGTGGATATGTTCGTGATTTTTTATTGCAACAAAAAAAAGCCAAAGACCTCGATTTTGTCGTTATCGGCAGCGGAATTGAGCTGGCAAAAAACGTAGCAGCTTTGTTACCCGAAAAACATCAAGTCAATATTTATAAAAATTACGGTACGGCAATGATTAAAACCGGTGACATGATATTGGAATTTGTCGGTGCCCGTAAAGAATCTTATCATCATAATAGTCGCAATCCGGTCGTTGAAAACGGTACTATGGAAGACGACCAAAAGCGCCGTGACTTTACCATTAATGCATTGGCTATCAGCTTAAATAAAAAGGATTGGGGTAAACTCATCGACCCGTTTAACGGATTGGAAGATTTGAAAATGAAACTCATCCGGACACCATCAGATCCGGATATTACATTCTCAGATGATCCTTTACGAATGATTAGAGCCATTCGATTTGCCTCGCAACTGCAGTTTAAAATCCATCCCGATACATTTGAAGCCATCAAACGCAACAAAAAACGCCTGAAAATACTCTCAAAAGAACGTATTATTGATGAGTTTAACAAAATTATGTCCCACGATAAACCTTCTATCGGTTTACGATTACTCTTTGAAGCCGGGTTGCTTGAAGAATTTTTTTCGGAGCTGGTCAAACTACAAGGCGTTGAAGAAAATGAAGGTAAATTGCACAAAGACAATTTTTACCATACCCTCGAAGTTGTTGATAATATTGCCGCTGTAACCGATAATCTCTGGCTGCGCTGGGCTGCGCTCTTGCACGACATTGGCAAACCGGCTACCAAACGCTATCACGACAAAAACGGCTGGTCTTTTCACGGACATGAATTTGTCGGTAGTAAAATGGTACCAAAAATCTTTAAACGACTCAAATTGCCACTGGGACAGCCCATGCATTATGTACAAAAACTGGTGCTGCTGAGTTCGCGCCCCTTGGCACTGATTGAAGATCATGTCACCGATTCGGCTATACGGCGCTTACTTTTTGAAGCCGGTGATGATATAGAAGATTTGATGCAACTATGTGAAGCCGACATCACCACTAAAAACAAAAAAAAGTATGAAAAATACCGGCAAAATCTGAAACAAGTCCGGCAAAAATTGATTGAAATAGAAGAACGGGACAAAATCCGAAATTTTCAACCACCGGTATCAGGCGAAGAAATTATGAAAACTTTTGATTTAAAACCTTCCAAAGCAGTCGGATTGATTAAGGAAGCTATCAAAGAAGCTATTCTCGAAGGTAAAATTGCCAATGATTATGATGAAGCTTTGACTTTTATGAAAAAAATAGGTCCGGAAATCATAAAAGAATACGAAAGAAAATCTTAATGATTTTAATATCTTATTGGTTCAAAAATCGACTCTAAGTTGTTTGGTATGGGACATCATATATTAGATTCAAAACCATGTAATCATGGCTATTTTATTTTTAAATAATTTCACCCCTTCGGGGTTGATGTTTTTAACGTTATAAATTTTCTATAAATATATCACCCCTTTAGGGTTCAATGGTGTGTTTATTACTGTTTTATCTATAAATATATCACACCTTCGGAGTTTATTAAATAAGCCCGAAGGGCTGATATTATTATAATAAAACCATTAAAACAGAATCCTTAAAACCCCAAAGGGGGGGCATAATTATTTAAGGTATTATATATTACCTTACAAAACCGATATAGAGCTAAAAATCTAACATTTAAAATCAAATAGACCCGGTCACTTCGATACAATCCCGATTTTTATAGGGATCACTCAGTGACCTACTTCTCAATTCTTCAATTCCTCACTTCAAATATCACTAATTTACATTATATTTGCAATAGAATCATAAAATACAATCATGCTATATAAACTTCGGATTTTTTTAGAAACCAACAGCGATGATGTTTATCGCGATATTGAAATTCAAGATGATGCTACTCTGGAAGACTTGCACAATGCCATTGTCAATAGTTTCGACTTTGACGGCAGCGAAATGGCTTCATTTTACTTGACGGATGAAGAACTTAATCAAGGTTTTGAAATTCCTTTGTTTAATATGGATGATAATAAATCCAATGACAATTTAATGTCCGGCACTTTGCTTAAAGATGTCATCAGTGAGCAAAATCCTAACCTGCTTTATGTGTATGATTACCTGAATATGTGGCGGTTTTTGGTCAATTTAATGGGAACCGGCGAAGAAGCCCCCGGTATCGAATATCCGCAAGTGGCTTTAGCACAAGGGATTCGTCCGGAAGACCCGCCAGAAATAGATTTTACCGACCAACCCGATGAAAATGACGAATTATTTGGCGACGATGATAATCCTTTTGGCGAATTTTTCGGTTATGATGATAGTGAGTGGAATTAATAAAACTATCTATCAACTGATTTATCTGTAATCTTTGCGGACTTGGTCTAATTGCCGTTTGATATCGCGCTCTTTCAGAAGATGACGCTTGTCGTAATTTTTACGACCTCGAGCCAAACCGATTTCCAGTTTTGCCCAGCCCTTGTCGGTTATAAACATGCGCAACGGCACAATAGTCATACCGTTTTTTTCCACTTCGCGACGCAGTTTTTTAAGCTCTTTTTTATTTAACAACAATTTGCGTTCCCGCTTCGGTTGATGATTATAATGTGTCCCGTGACTGTATTCATTGATATACATATTCACGACAAACAATTCACCGCGGTCGTTAAATTCACAAAAACTATCCGCCAAACTCGCTTTGCCTTCTCTAATAGCTTTGATTTCGGTTCCAACCAACTGAATACCGGCTATATATTTATCCAATATCTCATAGTCAAAGCGCGCCCGCTTGTTTTTGATATTGATCGTGTTTTTAAATTCTTTTTTCTTTTGAGACATAATTCAGCAACATTTATGTTATATCCTTGCACTTTTAAATAAGTTTTATATAAAAGCAAAGTACAAAGATATAAACAAAAGCTAAATATTTTTTTCAATCTGAAAATAAAAATTATGTCAATTTTCACTGAAATATTGCTAATTCACATAATTATCATAAAAAAATTGACAAAAAATTTTAAATTTGTATCAAATAACCTGTTGAAACCTAAAAAAAATAATTATGATGAAAAAATGGCTTATTTCTTATTTCATTTTTACAGCCGTTGCAATTACTAATGCTCAAAATTTTGACACGGCTTTTCAAAAAATTTCTACCCAATTACAAAGCGTACAATCCGGCAAAAAAGAATATCAACAATCCATTGAAAATCCGGAACCGGGTGTCGTAAGCTTACATATTGACGAAGTGGACAGCAAAGGCAAAACCAAAGCCAATGTTTATGAGTTTAATTTGGCAGATATTGACCCGAATACGGTCAGATCAACTGCTAAACGGGATATCATTACGGTAAATTTGACAACCAACAAAAAGCAAAAGCTCATCAAAAAAACCGTTAATGATGAGAAAATCAGTTACGTTTATAATTTTACGATTTTCGCTACTGACCCCGATAACGGTCGCAGTTTGGCAGAAGCCATAAAAAAAGCCATCCCCATAGCCCGAAAAATTTTAGATAACCGCTTGGCACTCAACGGTTATACTGACCGGCTCGATTGGTTAAAAGAACATATTGGCAATGTCGATTTGATTAAAAAACAAATATCACAAGAATTAACAGAAAACACCGATTATCCGGGGGCAGTTATCCTGCATAAAAATATAGCTTCAGGCAAAAAAGAAAAGGATATCAATTATAGTTTTAACTTGGCATATCTTAATCCGAAACAAATAGATTTTTATGTCAGCGGTGATGCTTTCGGACTGAAAATAGCTACCAAGCACGGTGAGAAATTGATAAAAGTAACCGAAAACAATGAACAAAAAGCTTACACCAATAAATTCAATATCGCTACTAAAAATGTTGAAGAAGCCCGTGATATGCAAAAGGTTTTAACCGATATTATTCCGCTTGCCAAACAAAAATTGGAAGCCGCTTTACCCAAAATTACAAATTTGCAAAAGGGTTATGACATTTTGAACGGCTTGATTGAAAAGGTCACGGTAAACGATCAAGAATATGCACAAAATATGTCAGGTGATTGTGTCGTCAATTTTGAACAAACCATCAATGGTTCTAAAAAATCTTATAATGATGTTTATGAATTTAATTTGGTCGATCTTAACAAAAATCAAATCAAGCCCAAGACCAAAGCTAAAGTCATTGTAGTTGAACTCAAAACCAAATCCAAGCAAAATTACATTAAATACACAAGGGATGGTGAAGTCAAAAATTACAAATCCGGAATTCAAATTTATGTTCCGGGTGCCGAACAAGCGGTAATCATACAAAAAGTCTTACAAGATATGACCGGTATCTGCCAAGCCAAATTTGACCCTAAAAAACAAAAATCGTTAAACTTTAATGCAGCAAGCCAATTATTGCAAGATAATTTGAAAAATTTCAATCTCGGTGATACGTCTTACGAACAAACCGTGGAATTTTTAGAAGATAATACGAGTCTGAAATATCAAAATGTAATAACCGGAAAAAAATCGAGTAAGGAATTGCTTTACGAAGTCAATCTGTCTGATTTAAACCCGAAAAGCGTCAAAATTAAAGTATCCGGTAAGAAAATTAATGTAGAAATTGATACCAATCATATGGAAAAATTGGTTAAATATTATAAAGACGGCAAAATTCAATCTTATCAAAATAAAATACAATTTCCCGCACCGGATATCGAAACCGCCAGAAAAATCAAGCGGGCTTTACAAAATTTGACTAAGAAGTAATCTTTCATTTCGATACATCCCCCGACAAAAGTCGGGGGAACACTCAATGACCTGTGCTCATCATTTCCTCAAATTAGAAGCAGTATTATTATTAGATGTAAAAATCAAACATAAGAAAGCAAAATATTCAATGTAGTACCGCTTCGGTACATCCCGACTAAAGTCGGGACACTCAGCGACCTATGCTCATCATTTCCTCAAATAACCAAATAACCGATATAACCACATCATCAGTAACAATAATAATTGTATCTTTACGTTTTCTAAAAAACGATTGCTCTTGAAAAAGATTTTAGCCGGACTATTATTGATTGTCAGCCAATTTATTACGGCACAACAGCATACAGCCGTTGTTAAAGGTTATGTTTTTGACCAACAAAAACAGCCGGTCGCCGATGTTAATATCAGCTTTAATCAAAAGGGCACAACCACCAATGCAAAAGGTTATTTTGAACTGAAACTGCCCGCAAACAAGAAAATCCGGTTGATTTTTTCGCATCTTAATTTTGAAGAAAAAATCTACATCATCCGGCTCAAAACCAATGAAATCAAAACTTTAAAAGTTATTCTATCGCCTAAAAATGAAGCGATTAACGAAGTGGTCATCAAAGCCAAAACCCGAAAAGAAAAAGAAGGCGGTGTTAAAATTGGTAAAATGAATATCGTGGTAACGCCGGGCGCACAAGCCGGCGTTGAAAATCTATTGAAAACTTTGCCGTCAGTTAGCGGTTTTGACGAAATGAGCTCGCAGTATATGGTGCGCGGCGGTAATTTTGACGAAAATCAAGTCTATATCAACGATATTGAAGTCTATCGCCCGTTTTTAATCCGTAGCGGACAACAAGAAGGACTCAGTTTTGTCAATTCCGATTTGGTCGAAAATATCTTTTTCTATCCGGGCGGTTTTGCCGCCGATAAAGGTGATAAATTATCATCGGTCTTGGATATTACCTACAAAAAACCTAAAACCAATTCTACCAAAATGACACTGAGTTTGCTCGGTGGTAGTTTGTCAAACGAATTTAAACAAAGGAAATTTAGCAGTTTAACCGGTATTCGCTATCGCAATAATGCTTTATTGGTTAACAGTAAAGATGTCAGCGTCGATTATCATCCGGTATTTGTTGACGCACAAACTTTGTTGCGGTATGATTTTAACCCGAAACTTACAACGGAATTTCTAGGTAATATTTCGCTGAATTTATACAACTACAAACCCATTGTGAAGGTGACCAAATTCGGCTCGTATCAAGATGCCAAAGCCGTAGTTGTCAATTATAACGGACAGGAAAAAGACAATTACAAAACCTATTTCGGGGCTTTTAAAACCACCTACAAACCGCAAGCCGACCGTAAAATTATGCTTATTGGTTCCGTTTACAATACGCAGGAAGAAGAATATTTTGATATTTTGGGGCAATACAGTATCGGCGAACCCAACAGCGATTTAAGCAGCAACGATTTCGGTAATCCCGAAAATTTGGAAAGTTTAGGTAGTGAAATCAACCACGCCCGCAACGATTTAGATGCATTAATTGCCAATTTGTCTGTCAAATACCATCAAAAAATCAACAAAAATCACCAATTTGAAGCCGGCTACAAATTCAGCATGGAAGATATCAAAGACCGGATTAACGAATGGCAAGTCATAGACTCTGCCGGTTTCAGCTTATATCCACCCGGTAGTTTCAATATTGAAGAACCCTACGATTTAGACACCGCCCCTATCCTGCCCTACCAAAAAACCAAAGCATTTAATCATGCCAATATCCAACGGCATATCGGTTTTGCGCTTTGGCGTGCCAAATTTGATTTGGGTAAAAACAAATTATGGACGAATATTGGACTGCGTGGACAATATTACCATATCAATGACAAAATCCATAACCAAACCGGGAACGGCTATATCATCAGTCCGCGCTTGATTATCGGATTTAAACCGGATTGGAAAAAAAATATGAGTTTTCGTTTGGCAACCGGTTTGTATCAACAACCGCCGTTTTACAAAGAATTTCGTAACCGGTCGGGACAACTAAATCCGGCTGTCAAACCACAAAAATCTTATATTGTTTCTCTGGCAAACGATTGGTATTTTGACCTTTGGGAACGTCCTTTTAAACTGACTTCGGAAGTTTACTACAAATATCTTTGGGATGTCAATCCTTATACGTTGGAAAACGTACGGATTCGTTATATGGCAAATAACAATGCAACCGCTTTTGCTTACGGATTTGAAAGCCGTCTAAACGGCGAATTTATTACCGGCGTCGAATCGTGGTTGAGTTTGGCATTGATGAAAACCATGGAAAACATCGACCATCGCGGTTATATTTACCGCCCAACTGACCAACGTTATAAATTTGCCATGTTGTTTCAAGACTACGTGCCCAAAATCCCAAATCTGAAAATGTACTTGAATTTGGTCTATAACGGCGGTATCCCGACCGGTTCACCTTCCTATGCCGACCCTTATAAATTTCAATTCCGCACCGGCGATTATTTTCGCACTGATTTAGGTATTTTTTATGTGTTTTCTGAACGCCCGCACAAAGGAAAATTCTTGCAAAAATTCAAATATTTCAGTGCCGGATTTGAAATCCTCAATATGTTCAACGTCCAAAACAGTATTTCAAATATGTGGATACGGGATATTTACAGCAAAAAGGTTTATCGTGTTAAAAATTATTTAACAGGTCGGTTGTTTAATGTAAAACTTCGGATACAAATATAAGTTTAGTTGAAACCGACATGATTAAAATAATTATTAAACACACAAAGAAATGATTATTTTAATCATCAAAGGTTACATCTGACCAAAATATTAAAATTAAAAAATAAACAGATGAAAGTAAAAAGTTGAAAGTTAGCAACCTAGTAGGTCTGCGAGACCTGCTAGGTTTTTACAACTTAAATTTAAATAATTATTCCATTTCAGACCTATCAGGTTTTGAAAACTTAACGGATCGTTTTAAACTAGTTTAAATTCAGATTCCTCCATTTCGACAATAAATTTCACATTAGCTTTTAAAGCTTTAAAAACTTTCAAAATAGTTTCTATCGTTACATTTTTTGTATTTCGTTCCAGTTTAGATATTTGTGATTTTTTAACACCAACAAGTTCACCAAGTTGTTCTTGAGTCAAATGCCGTTCTTTACGAACAGATTTTATCATTTCGCCAAGCAATTCCATTCGCAAATCAAATTCATATTTATCACGTTCAGGTGTTCCTATTTTCCCAATATCTCTATCTTTAAGTTGATCAAGCGTCATCATTTTCATCTTTTTTGTTTTTGTAGCCATAACTATTATTTTTTTGTTCAAAATAATCCTTTTTTATTCGTACTGATTTTTCTATTTCTATTTTTGGCACTTTACGCATTTTTTTTATAATACCATGTGTTGAAATAACCAATGTTTCCTTTTTATCTGTTCTATCCCAAAAAGCAAAAAGCCGATATTGTTTGCCACTAAATTTTATTCTAAATTCCCAAATATCATCAGTTAACTTTTTGAATAATTTCGGGTCTAAACCTAATTTAGCTTTATCCAAATTGTAATAAATTTTTCGACGCGTCTTTAAATCCAAACTATCTAAAAAATCAATTGCTGGTTCAAGAAAAATTATTTCAAACTTCTTATTCATCTGTAAGTCAAATAAAATACGATACAAATATACATAAAAGTTGAATTAAAAGGAAACTTTTTTGTAAAATTTAATGGTAAGTATAAAGTTTGAAACTTAGGTCCCGCAGACAAGACTTTTAATCATCTGATTTTAAGTGTAATATGTCAATTTTAGATCTATCATGTTTAAAAAACTAATAGGTCATATTAATTCGGCATTCCATTCCATATTTCAATATCATCAATCCATTGATATTTCGGATTGGCATTGCCATAAATTTGAGTCAGTATAATAAAATCAATAGGACGTGAATTTCGAGTGGTAGGTCCGTAGTGGTCGCCAATAACTTGTCCGTTGACTTTCCATAACGCTCTACCATCATTGCCGTCACTCCAGTGCCAATAAAATTCCGTTAAAAACCATTCATTGACAGGTACCGGGACTGTTTTATTATCAATTTCCCAAACCGGATGTTCCGGGTCTTTGTCGCCTTGCCAATGCCAATATGGTATGCCATCACTTTCAGTATAAATAAACGCAATCAACCTGAACCCGTCACTTTGTGTTTCTCTGTAATCTTTGGTCTTATACTCAAAAAATGTTCGCCACATATCCGGTTGAAACAAACTGGCACTATCTAATTTAATCCAATATTTGATGTACAAATCCGTTTTACCATCTTGAATATCAAGTATTTCGTAAGGACATTGGGTAATCCCCAAATCATAATTTTCTACATTGTATAATGCATTGGTATAAGTGCCGTTATGCCCTATAACACGTTGTATTTCAGCATCTACAGCATGATGATTATCATCATCTATATAATGTAAACTACTTTCGTTTGCCCCGAGTATATCAATAGGCCAAGTATAACCGGTTTCACTATCGGTGCCTTTTATAAATCTGTAATCTTCACTATTTGGATAAGCCGTATTATCGATATAAACGCCATTCTCAAAACCCGATTTGAATAAGAGTTTTGGC
>WFZY01000192.1 GCA_015489265.1 Flavobacteriaceae bacterium
CGAGATTAACCGTAAAAGTATAGGGCGTTTCAATATTGGAAAACGTATTGATAAAATATTTGTGATTGGCACTAAATTCGGCATCGGAAGTGCCGTCAGCTGGACTCAACAATTTTTTGTGTTTGCCGTTTAAATCAATACTGTAAATAGCGCGGTTTTTACTACCGGTTTCGGAAGATTGGTAAAAAATCCGGTTCAACAGCGGGTCGTAGCCGTAAAAATCCGTGACTTCCCAGTTGCCTTTGGTGATTTGACGAAGCATTTTACCCTTGCGGTCATACAGATAAAAATGATTGTAACCATCGGTTTCATTAGACCAGATGAATTTGCCATCGGGCAGAAAGGTCAAATTGTCCGTTGCTTCCAAATCGATATATTTATCGGTAGTGCGGTCAATAACAAAACCGCCTTTTTTAAATCGGGTATTGTATTTATATAGTTTGATATGATTTTGCAAGCGGTTCAGCGTGATAGCTGTTAAGCAATCGGCATTAGCCCATTTGATGCGCGGGATATATTCGTAATCTCCTAAATCTAAGCTATGGGTTTTGCCGGTGTTTAAATCGTAATAATGTAAACTGACTTTGGAATTTTTCTCACCGGCTTTGGGATATTTAAAGGTTTCAACTTTGGGATATAGCGCTTCGTCATAACGAATCATTGAAAACTCCGGTACTTCGGTTTCGTCAAATTTGACATAAGCCAGTTTTTGTCCGTCGGGGCTCCATTCATAAGCTTTGCTGTAGCTGAATTCTTCTTCGTAAACCCAGTCGGGAATGCCATTGATGATATGATTTTTTAAGCCGTCTGAAGTAATTTGAATGGTTTTTTTGTATTTTAAATCTTTGATAAACAAATTATTATCTTTCACATAAGCGACTTTTTGACCATCCGGACTAAAACTCGGTTCTTGTATATCGGCTTCGGCAATCAACTCTAATTTTTTCGTATCCCGATTGTAAACATAATAGGTGCCTTTGCGGGAATGCCGGTAAATGGGTTTGATGTTGCTGCCGATAATGATTTGTTGTTCATCGGGCGAAAATTGGTATTCAAAATAGCCCACAAACGGAAAATTTTCGGTAGAAAAAGCTGTGGCTTCGCGTTGTAGTGTGGCGTAATTATAAATCCCGATTTCGTAAGCCCGTTTTTGCCGGTTGATGTCTATTTTAGAATATTTATCCGATTGCGGCATCGCTTTTAAACCGTACAAATAATCGGGGCGGAAAGTGCCGTTCCAGATGTCATCGACCGTGATGCTTTTGGTTTGAGACCAAAGTACCGAGTGGGTCAAAAGGAAGAGAAAAATCAATCGTTTCATAGGACGCTACTAATTTTCAAGTTGCCAAAGTAAGCATTTTTTTTGAGTTTCAGGGCTAATTTAGCAGGTTTTTTTTGATTTGCTTTTCACTTCCAATGACAAAAATTTTATCATCTTTTTGAAAGACAATATCCGGATTTGTAACGACTTCTGTGTTATTATCACGGGTCAGCATGATGATATTGAGTCCGTATTTTTTACGTAAATCTAAGGATTTTAGCGATTTACCATGAAATTTTTCAGGCACAACCATTTCTATCAAGCTATTATTTTCATTAATAGCAAATTTTTCAAGCATATTAGGGTGGGTAAGTTTGTCTGCCAAACGGATAGCGGTTGATACTTCCGGTAAAATAACTTCATCAGCTCCGATTTTAAGTAAAACTACTTTTTGAATAGGCGTATTGGCTTTACCGATGATATGCGGTACTTTCATTTTTTTCATGTGTACAATACTTAAAATAATGGATTCCAAATTGCTACTCATCGCCAAAACAACATAATCAAATTGGTCAATTTGAATTTTTTTAAGTACGTCGATATCGGTAATATCGGCAGTTAATGCCACATCTACTTCATCTTTGATTTGATTGATTTTTTTATCGTCGGTATCGATGGCTAAAACATGATGTCCGTTTCGGGCTAACTGCAAAGCCAATTCGTAACCGAAAGTTCCCAAGCCGATAACGGCAATATCTTTTTTGTTCATGGTTATTTGTTGATATGGTTATTTGTTGATATGGTTATTTGTTGATATGGTTATTTGTTGATATGGTTATTTGTTGATATGGTTAATTGGTTATCTGGTTATTTGATTATTTGATGAATGCTGTATCCGTCTAATATATGTCGGGATCGGTGGATATTTGACTAATAAATATCGCCTTCCGGATATTGAATTTTGATATCCTTTTGACGACTGATACTTGCCATAGCAAATGATGCCGGTCCTAATCGTCCTATAAACATCAGGGCTATAATGACCAATTTGCCTTTAACCCCCAACAAAGGCGTAATCCCTAAGCTCAACCCTACGGTTCCCATTGCCGAAACGGCTTCAAAAACCGTTTGTTTAAAGCCAAATTGCGTATGATGCAAAATCAACATAATTCCAACAGAAAGCACTATAAAATAGCTAATGGCTGTTCCGAATGCTTTTAAAATCTGCCGCCGGCTAATGGTTCGATGCCAAATAACTACGGCTTCACGTCCTTTTAATACGGAAAAAATAGCATAAATCATAATGAAAAAATTGGTCGTTTTAATACCGCCGCCGGTTGACCCCGGCGAAGCTCCTACAAACATTAACACCAGCATTAAAAATATACCGGCATTGGAAATCCGGTTTAAATCAACAGAATTAAATCCGGCTGTTCGTGTGGTGACCGATTGAAAAAAACTATCAATCCAACCCATTTGACCTTGTTGAAAATAATATAACAAAACAGTGCCTGCGATGATTAAAAACAAACTAACCGAAAGCACAATTTTGCTGTGCAAACTTAAGCGGCGTTTGTCTTTATAAAACGCCAGCAATTCAAAAATCACGAAATATCCCAATCCACCTATAATAATCAGTAGGGCAACTGTTGTTTTGATAAGAAAATTCGTTCCGACTAAACTTTGGTCAAAAGTTGAAAAACCGGCATTGCAAAAAGCCGAAATACTATGGAAAAAACCTTGATAAAGTGCTTGTTTAAAATCTAATCCTTGCCACAAATAGCCGGCAGTTAGCAGTAGCATACCGATAAATTCGGTTATAAAAGTGATACGTAAAATATTTTTTAAAACATAATTGGCATCGTGCAGATTAAAATTTTCTTGCAGTTGCGAGAAGGATAGCCGGTGTCGTAAATTGATATTGCCTTTGAGCGAGAGCAAAACTGACGATGTTATGGTCATGATACCGATAGCCCCAAGTTGCATCAACAGCAATAAAATCAGTTGCCCGCCAATATTAAAGCCCGATGTGGGAACGATTACCAATCCCGTTACACAAACAGCCGAAGTAGCCGTAAAAAGGGCATCGATTACCGGTAAACCGTTTTGATGATGTACAAATGGCAATTTTAGGGCAATAGTTCCGAATGCAATCAAAAGCACAAATGACAATACCAAGTACTGCCATGGATTAAATTTGTATGGGATAGAGAATAACCGGTTCATTTTGCCGCTTCATTTAAAGTGGCAAATTACAAAATTGGTTAAAAAAATAACTGATTTTGGATATAAATCCAAAAATTATGCTTTGTCGTCTTGATTTTCAGCTTCTTTTTGTTCTAAAAAGTCTTTTAAAATACCGGTATCTTGCAAAATATTATACCATTGCACAATTTTTTTAATATGTGACGGATACACGCGCTCTTCGTCATAATCCGGCAAGACTTCTTTTAAATAAGTCGATAAAGTATTTTTATCCGATTTGTGATCAATAGCCGGTTTATAATCTTCCTTTTCGGCAATTTTTTTAAAGACTTGCCATAGCGGTATCTCTTCATCAACGGTATAAATGGCTATTTCATCCAGTGCCGAAATATTGGTAAAAGGTGCCATCACCCGTTTGTTATCTTTTAATGATTCGGCAATGATACCTGATTTGGTTGTTGTCAGCAATTTATATAAACCGCTTTTTCCTGCTATACTGATAATTCTAAAATCTTTCATATGTTTTTTTGATGATATGGTTATACTGGTTAATCGGTTATTTGATTGTCATATTTCATACTTTTTAAAAAGTTCTACACAGAGAGCGATGCACTGAGCTTGCCGAAGTGTTCACAGTTATTGTTTCATTATTAAATTACCACTTATCTCTCATCTCTTATCTTTTATTCAACTTGATACTAATCCGCACTTTATCGCTTTCTACTTTCTACTAAAAATTCACACTTTCCACTCAGCACTTTGCACTAAAAAACTTTCAACTTTACATTCGTTTTTATACCTTTGACAAAAAATTAACGCAAAGATAAAATGAAATTTTTATACATCGTCATTATAGCGACATTTTTTATGTCTTGCAACCCCAAAGATATCAAATTACCGGTAAATGATAATGCCGGATTGCATGAAGTTTGGAA
>WFZY01000193.1 GCA_015489265.1 Flavobacteriaceae bacterium
ACTGTTGGATATTGATCGTCGTGATCCTGATAATCCGTCCACCAACCGTAGCTATTGTAGTAACCGCCGGAAACAGTCAGAATGTTACTCCAGTTGCTGTCTTTTTTACGAAACTGAATGTAGGTATCAACGGTGCTGCCTTTTTTTAATTGATGTTCAAAGGCCACATAAACCGTACCGTCGCTTTCTGCGGCAACGGAAGGATGAATGAAGGTATGTTCGATGCCGTGGCTATCGGTGTATTTTTGGGGTGAGATGCGCTCTTCTTTGGCCCAGGTTTGACCGTTGTTTGTCGAACTTGCGTACCAGACTTCGCCGTGGTCTTCGTAAACCAGATGCAACTTACCGGTGCCATCCTTGGCCATGCGCCGGCCGTTGTTATAACCGGTAGGACGGGAAATGTCCGAAGCCAAATGGCCTTTGTAAACCGCACGCGCTTCGGCATTGGCCTGGTGAAAAACAACCGGCGTTTCCTGACTGTTAGGCGATTGGAAATCCACGTCCGTACCATCCCAGTTTAAGAAGTAGCCGGTGACATCTTGACCATGGACGTTGAACGTATCCTTTGAAGCTGCTTTGACGGAGTAGTATGGCGGAGTCCAAACATGCTGTATAGGATCATAACCTTGGTTCAAAAACACGCCCTGATGATCCGAATCAAGACTTAAAGTCAATGTGGAATCGTAATGGTGAAAAATGGCCTCTGTGCCGCGATTTCGCGATCCGTAAGTGGTTTCCACGGTATCGCGCAACCACGGATCTTTGAAAAATATTATTCCGCTGGAATTTCCGAAAAATTCATTTTTGACCGTTACAGAAGAAGTAGGTGAAAATTGAGATATTATAGTGTTTGTGTTCTTATCAATAGTAAAATGATCAAATATTTTATATGAATTTTGCTCTTTCCAAGCATGATACTTTTCGTTGGCAATAACAGTAGTATCCGCTTTAAGTGTTTGTGTACTGCCTTCGTCCCAATAAAAATTTTTAGGAACTGTATAAGTTACCCATTTAGACTCCCAGTGCCCGATATAGCCAATTGAGGAATCAGAAGAATTTTGTTGATCAACAGTGACTTTTATAGGTGCGCCACCGAGTGTTTCGTATGCATCAGCTTTGCCATACCCTGAATTATTATACCATGTTCCTCCTGAATTTCCCATGATGGCAGTAGCATTACTCGTTAAATCATTATAAAATTCCTGATGACTTGCGCTAGGATATTTTTCCTTATACAAAGCGGCTATACCGGCTATATGCGGAGCTGCAGCAGAAGTTCCAGGGAAACGCCAATCACCATTTTCATCCTGATAACCGAAGCCCCCTGCACCGGTTATTAAAACATTATCTGTTGCAGTGATAACCGGGGTTTTTCTTTCAATTACAGGGTCACTTGTATTATCCAAATACGTTGGACCTCTACTGCTATAATACTCCACATTATTTGTATCCAAAGCATCGTATGCTGCTACACTTATAACGCCTTCGGCAGCTGGGTGGCCGTATATCTGATTTTCAACCGGCTCATTATATTGATGCGTATATTGTAATTTTATAGCCTCCATTCCTTCAGTACTGTTTAAAGCCAGTAATTTAAGTTTTGGGTATGAAGTATTAGGACTAAGGTGATTCATTTTTATTTGTATAACATAATCCCGTGCAACACCACTATTATTAGTGTATGTTAATACTTCTCTTGGGGGATTTTCCGTAGAACTCCCTTGTACATCTTTACCACCATCTCCAAGTGATGTAGTATCGAGAAGCTCAAATAAGTAAATGTCAAAGTCGGCTAATGGTTTTTCCCAGTTATCTGCCCACTGTAATACAATCTCTACTTTTTGATTGTTTTCCAGGTGAAACATATTTTGAATATTTGAAGAATTATTGTAATAATAAAAATCATGCCATTTTATATTTCCAGCATCATATTCATTGTATTCCGCAGTATACATGCTCTCAGCATCATTTCCTGCTGCCGATATATAAATAAGGTTATAATATTTAATCCAGTTAGCAATATTCTGGGCAAGTTGGCCGTCTTTAAAATAAGGATCACCCGGCCATCCTATATCGTCTACAATAATTCTACAATAACCACCATCCGAACCAATTAATTGGTAAATTCTGTCACTCATTTCATTGGAAGACGATCCGGCGCTTGCAAATGCGAAACTGCATTGCGGAGCTAAATCATAGATAATTTCCATCATAGCCGTACCTTCATCTCCGCCTTCGTTCACCACATTTATTATATCGTTAGGTAAATCTCCTGTGCCTATAGATTTACTGCGCGAATCTATCCCATCTGAAATCACGCCAACACGAATACCTGAACCGGTTATATTATTCGTTGATCTGGCCATGTTGGCTTTTAATTGCGAATCACCTTCAGTTAATTTGCTGCCACTATTAATAACAGGACCAACTACCGGTTGAATAGAAGAAACTATATTTATAGAAGATATTAAATCAAGATGATCATAAGGTGCATAGCAAATTACCTCAGGCATCCAGTCGATGTCTTTATTAGGCCAATATTTTTTGATTTTGACGCAGCCTATATCATCCAGATAGGAAATGGTATTTTCCAGCTCTGTTTTTGATATTTTCTTTTTTAATATAATTTTTATTTTTAATTTCCCCTGAGAATCAAGATCAATGGTTTTATCATTAATTATGTTTCTTATTTCTTCTATCGTTTTGGAATTTTTAAGAACTTTGATTTGATCTATTTTATCACGCAGAAGCGAACTAATCTTTTTCTGTTCAGGGGACAGTTCCCTTTTTATTTTGTCGATTTTAGATGCGGATATATTTCTTTTTTTTAGTAAATCTTTGTTTATACCTGCATAAGAATTAATAAAAAATATAAATAATAATGATAATAGACATATCTTCTTCATGATTTATACTCCTATTTTTTTGATTTTAGGGGCAAAATCATTATTTTGTTTTTGCCCCTTGTTTTCGTGGCTAGAATCATTGGGCAAGCCCGAAGTATGGCTTAGCAAACTTCGGGCTTTTATGTTTCTGCAAGCATAAGCATCACCTCCTTATAAAGAATTTAATTTTGTTTCCGTATTATTGTTAATAAGGCAGGACGATTTTCATATCCTACTGTTACAACCAGATTTTCTTTAATATCAATAGCTACATAACTTCCATATAGCTTTGTAGGCAATATTTTCCAGTTAATACCATTAAAATGAGCAATGAGACC
>WFZY01000194.1 GCA_015489265.1 Flavobacteriaceae bacterium
CATCAGGAGAAAGTGATCCGGTTGCCGCTTTGTCCGGTAAAGTATCCGGTGTTAATATCAATTTGGCATCCGGTGACCCCGGAGCTTCAACCAATATTACCATTCGTGGACCAAAATCCATTTTATTGAGTAACAAACCTTTGTTTGTGGTGGATGGTGTACCTGTGGTTGATGATATTTACGGTAGTGGGGTTGCCGGTGTAGAACGTCCTTCTAAGATTGCAGATATTGACCCAAACAATATCGAAAGTATCAAAATTTTAAAAGGCGGGTCTGCTGCAGCTATTTGGGGTTCAAAGGGTGCTAACGGTGTGGTGTTGATAACTACAAAAAGAGGAAAAAATGCTAAAAAAGGAAAAATTAATATTACAGTTAGCAGTTCATACAGTATGGATCAGCCTTTAACCAAATTTCCTTTACAAGAAGCATTTGGGCAAGGAAAAAATGGTAGATTTGTTGAAAATCATGATTTCTATCATGTATCAGGATCTTGGGGAGATAAAATTGCTGATAGATCAGGTAATGAAGATGTTTATTACCAACCAGACTATTTTTATTTTACAGATCAAAATGGAAAAAAATGGTATCTTATAGATCAAAAAAACTCTAAAGAAACTTTTAACAAAAAGAACTATGATGCTGTTATAGGCATAGGAAACACATTGAGAAATTCTGTACAATTATCTACTGCTACCGAAAAAGCTCGTTACTATCTAGGTTTTAATCATTTGGATCAAACCGGTATTTTTGCACAAAGTTTTTATAAAAAAATTGGTGTCAATTTTAACACTCAAATCAAACCAACTAAAAAACTTAGCATTAAAACTAATTTACAATATTCTAATACCAAACAAAATGCGATTCAAAAGGGTTCTAACCTGTCCGGTTTATTACTGGGACTTTACAGAACGCCTGCGGATTTTGATAATTCCGGTTATATTGGGGAACTCTATGAAGGTGGGGTAATACATCCATTTAGTCATAGAAGTTACAGACAGCCAATAGGAACAGAATATAAAGGTCAGGGTAAATTTAGTGCAGGGTATAGTAATCCATTATTTACGGTTAATGAACAAAAAAACCCTTATTATTCTAATCATATTATAGCAGGTACTAATTTTAGTCACCAAACAAAAGAATGGTTAAAACTCATTGCCAAAGTTGGGATAGATTATGCCAATGAGAGTGCCGATACATATTTTCCGGTCAATAGTGCTGATGCCGTAAGCGGTAGTTATTCCACCTATTTATATACATATATGCAGTTAAGTGGTGATTTAATTGCTCAAATTAATAAAGAAATCACCAAAGATATCAATATGGATATGTTGGTAGGGGTAAATTGGTTTCATAGAGAGTCAGATTATACATCTGCATCATATTATGATTTTTTATTACCAACTGCAACACCCAATTCAAGTAATGCCATTGCTGAAAAGAAAAATCCCGGATTGGGAAGTAGTGTCAAAAGAAAGAATTCGGCTTACGGCTCAGCAACTTTTTCTTATAAAGATTTACTATATACAACTTTAACCGGAAGAGTTGAAAGGTCCTCAGGGTATTTTGGTTTAATTAGTTACCCTTCTGCTTCTTTAGCGTTTGATGTTCATAATTTGGAGTATTTTAAAAAACAAGATAGTGATTTGTTAAACCAATTAACCTTACGGGCAAGCTGGTCAAAAGTAGGTAATGAACCCGGTTCATACCTTCTTGATACATATTTTTGGGGAGCATCTTATTATGATAGTTATGGTCCTTACTGGTCTGCTGGTGATTATAATGGTGCATTTTGGCGATCTTATTTAAAAGGTAATCGAGATTTAAAACCGGAAATTACTACTGAATGGGAAGTAGGTGCTGATGTCAAAATGTTTAACAATAGACTTAGTTTGAACTTATCATACTACGATAGTAAATCGGAAGATTTATTACTTTACGAAAAAGTCCCGGCTGCTACAGGTTTTTTGTATCGTTGGAATAATGTCGCTGCCATGTCTAATAAAGGATATGAAATAGAAGCAAAATATAAAATAATAAGTAAAAATAATCTTAACTGGAGCATTGGAGGCACCTATACTCATAATGAAAATATAGTTACTAAACTTGAAGGAAGTGATTATATTTATTTGGATGGATTTATATCTACATCATCAGGTGTTGCTGAAGGTTATGGTTTTGGAGTTTTAAGAACTACTGATTTTAGTAGAGACAATAATGGAAATTTAGTTTTAGATAGTAACGGCTTCCCTAGTAGTCCTAGACCCGAAGAAGTAGACAATACTTTTATAAATTCTAATCCGGACTTTAAAGCCAGTTTATACACAGATTTTAATTATAAAAATTTTAAACTTAGAATTTTGACTGATGGCTCGTTTGGAGGACAATCTTGGTATGGGACTTATGGTGCTTTAACTTATTTCGGTAGAACTATGGAAACAGCTAATGAAGTAACTGTTAGTGCAACAGAAGCTTCGCAAATTGTTAATTATGATGGGACTGCCATTCAATCTTTAGGTAATGCTATACAAAATCCGGATGGTTCTTATACAGTTCGTGGCAATATTAAGAATTTTGGTGGCGGACAGGTTTTGTTGGATGAAGCATGGTACACCGGTTTAGGTGGTGGTTTTGGAAAAGTGGGTACACAATTTTTTAGAGATGCTACATGGATTAAATTGAGAGAAGTATCAGCAGGTTATACCTTTAAAGGAAAGGCGTTTGGTATAACAAAAATTAAGTCAATTTATTTAGGTATTACCGGTAGAAATCTATATTTATGGACTAAAGATAAAAGTTGGAATATAGATCCGGAAAGTAATTTATCGGGGTCTAGTAAAGGTCGTGGTTTACAATACTTTAATCACCCTACAACCAAATCAATTATATTTACAACAACCATTAATTTTTAATTAGAGTTATCATGAAAAGAAATAAAATTTTTATATTATTAATCGGGTTGTTATTATTTACAACATCCTGTGAGAAATTTGTAGAAGATTATTATAAAGATCCTAACGGAATTGATTTTACGGTTCCGGAACAAGAAATGACGGCTGTCATGCTTTCAAATCAGTTTTTTCAAAAAGCTGATGGTTTAAGAATGGCTATGATGTGGATGAATCAAGCTACAGGTACCGCAAGACAATATGAGAGTCTTGATAATTGGAATAATGCCAATGGAAAAGATTTTGATGTTCCTTGGAACCAAGTTTATTTAACCATGACCCATGCTGATTATTTAATGAAGCTAGCTGAAGATGAAAATAATATTACGCTAAGAGGTTTAGGTAAACTATATAAAGCATGGGCAGGTGGGGAAGCGGCTTCTTTATGGGGGGATGTACCTTTTTCTCAGTTGAATAACTTTGATAGTTATCCCGATCCTGTATATGATAGACAACAGGATGTTTTTAACCAAGTGCAAGATTTATTAGATGAAGCCATTGATGATTTAAATTCATATGTTGGTATATTAAATAATCAAAGGGATATTTATTTTGATGGAAATGCGTATAATTGGATAAAAATTGCTCATGGTTTAAAAGCTCGTTTCTATTTACATAGTAAACAATATGATTTGGCATTACAAGAAGCTTTGCAAGGACCAAGTAATGTTAATTTCGATTTGTATGCTCAATTTGATAGTAATGATGATACACCTTATGGCAAATGGAATCCAACCAAGTTCTTTGATTTAGTCAGAGGTGGCGATATGGATGCTAGTGAAGCTTTTGCTAATAATGATATTTTTGGAGATAGACATAATTCTAAAACTACTGATACCAGAAAATCTTATAATTATGCTAATACTAATCTCAATATGTCAAGTGGTTCAAACAGGGTTGGTAAATTCTTTGGTAATATGCCTATGGTCACTTATGGCGAAATGCTTTTGATTGCTACAGAAGCCGAATTGCGTTTGCATCCGGATGCAACCGGTATGGCAAATGCGCTTACGCATTATAATACTTATAGAGCTTTGTTAGAAAGTGGAGAATACAATGGTGGTTATCCTGCTGGAAATTTTGACTCTTATGATACTACTGATTTTGATGCCGGAGGAATCGAAAATCAAGATAATATTGATCCGGTGCAAGCTTTCTTTAGAGAAATCTTTGAAGAACGATATATTTTCTTTATTGGAGACTACGAATCCTTTATAGACTTTTCTAGAAGTTTTAATGATCCTTTAGTGCCGGCTTATATGAAATTGCATTATGATTCTAATGGTCCTTTATATTCCGGACAACCTTTGCGTTTTATCTATCCACAAAATGAAAAAGATGCCAATGCTAATTTCCCCGGAATGATAGATATTAATACACCTTTATATAATTAGAGTTAATTTCTAATTTACTTAAAACAACCGGATATCGTAAAATATTCGGTTGTTTTAATTTTATGACCAAGGCAACGGACAATGGCATATGAGTGGCGTGAATTTTTCGGTAGGGTATTTTATTATTTAGTGACCTTTCCCCGAAATATTATGACCTATCACTAAAATTTACCAAATTTTCACTATTTGTTTGTGCTCAATATTGCGGACTTTA
>WFZY01000195.1 GCA_015489265.1 Flavobacteriaceae bacterium
CATCAGGAGAAAGTGATCCGGTTGCCGCTTTGTCCGGTAAAGTATCCGGTGTTAATATCAATTTGGCATCCGGTGACCCCGGAGCTTCAACCAATATTACCATTCGTGGACCAAAATCCATTTTATTGAGTAACAAACCTTTGTTTGTGGTAGATGGTATCCCTATCGTTGATGATATCTATGGTAGTGGGGTTGCCGGTGTAGAACGTCCTTCTAAAATTGCAGATATTGACCCAAACAATATCGAAAGTATCAAAATTTTAAAAGGCGGGTCTGCTGCAGCTATCTGGGGGTCTAAAGGTGCCAATGGGGTGATTTTGATTACCACCAAAAAAGGTAAAAAAGCTAAAAAAGGACAATTTGATGTAACGATTAACAGTTCATTTAGTATTGATGATCCTTTAACTAAATTTCCTTTGCAGGATAAATATGGTCAAGGAAGCAATGGAAAATATGTTCCAAATTATGATTTTTTTAAAGAATCCGGTTCATGGGGAGATAAAATTGCTGATAGATCCGGTGATCCTGACATGACAACATATGACCCTAATAATGAACAAGGATCTTTATATTTTGTTGATCAGGATGGTAAAATTTGGGGAATGCCTATTATGAAGAATTCTAAGGAAACTTACAACAAAAAAAATTATGATGCGGTAATAGGCACCGGAAATACTTTGAGAAATGCCGTACAAATTTCAACGGCAACTGATAAAGCTCGCTATTTTCTCGGCTTCAATCATTTAGACCAAACCGGAATTTTTGCGCAGAGTTATTATAAAAAAATCGGGTTGAATTATAATTCAATTATGAAACCTAATAAAAAATTAACGATAAAAACCAATGTACAATATTCCAATACCAAACAAAATGCCATTCAAAAGGGGTCTAACTTGTCCGGTTTGTTATTAGGACTTTACAGAACTCCGGCTGATTTTGATAATTCGGGTTATTTTGGTGAAAGACATGAATATGGGGTCGTTTCCAAATATAGTCATAGAAGCTATAGACAGCCAGTTGGAACAACCTATAAGGGTAGAGGTTATTTAGGACAAAGTGCCGGATATAATAATCCCTTATTTACGGTATACAAACAAAAAAATCCTTATTACTCTAATCATATTATTACCGGTACCAATTTTAGCCACCAAACATTGGAGTGGTTACGATTAACTGCTAAAGCCGGTGTGGACTATGCCAATGAAAAAGCCGATGAATATATGCCGGTTAACAGTGCTGATGCCGTTACGGGAAGTTATTCTACCTATATCTATTCGTATTTGCAAATCAGTGGGGACTTAATTGCGCAAATCAATACCCAAATCAGTGATGATATTACAGCAGATATTTTATTAGGTTATAATATCTTTCATAAGGAATCTGATTATAATTCATCTTATTATTATGATTTTATTTTACCGACAGATGTTCCTAATGCAGGTAATGCTGTAAATGAAAAGAAATACCCCGGATTTGGAACTTCTGTTAGACGGAAAAATTCCGCTTATGGAACGGCTACCATCTCTTATAAAGATTTATTATATACAACATTGACCGGTCGAATAGAACGTTCTTCGGCTTACTATGGATTAATAGCTTACCCATCTGTATCATTGGCTTTTGATGTTCATAATTTGGAATATTTTAAAAAACAAGATAGTGATTTGCTAAACCAATTGACTTTACGAGCTAGTTGGTCTAAAGTAGGTAATGAACCACCGCCATATAGATTACATACTTATTATTATCCGGCATCTGACGGTGATGGCTATGGTTCATATTGGAGTGCTTCTGATTATGGAGGTGCCTATTGGCGTAGTATTATTAAAGGAAATCCTGAAATTCAACCGGAAATCACCACTGAATTGGAATTTGGTGCTGATGTCAAAATGTTCGATCATCGGCTGAGTTTAAACGCTTCGTATTATGACAGTAAATCAACGGATTTGATTTTATATGAAAAGGTGCCTGCTGCTACCGGTTATTTGTACAAATGGAATAATGTGGCTGAAATGACCAATAAAGGTTATGAATTGGAAGCCAGCTATAAAATTATTAACAAAAGGGATTTGGGCTTAACTTTAGGAGGTACTTATTCTCAAAATAAAAACACAGTTACCAAATTAAAAGGGAGTGATTATATAGGTATGGATGGCTTCATTTCCACTTCTTCCGGTGTAGCAGAAGGTTATGGTTATGGCATTTTACGTTCCGGTGATTTTAAAAGAGATGCTGATGGCAAATTGGTATTGGATGCTAATGGTTTTCCACAAGCCGGTGAAAAAATTTTTGCGGGGGATCCTAATCCGGATTTTAAAGCCAGTGTTTATACCAATTTTAATTATAAAAACTTTAGTTTGAGAGTATTGGCAGATGGGTCGTTTGGAGGGCAATCTTGGTATGGTACTTATGGTGCCTTAACTTATTTTGGCAGAACACTGGAGACTGCAAATGAGGTCACGGTTGATGGCAGTGTTGTTAATTCAAGAGGTGAAACAGTGCAGTCTTTAGTATTTTCACATCAAATTGCCGGAGTGGATAATGGAGATGGGACTTATACGGTTCGTGGAAATGTTCAAGATTTTGGCGCCGGTGATGTTTTATTGGATCAAACTTGGTACACCGGTATTGGTGGTGGTTTTGGGCCTGTAGGCACACAGTTTTTTAGAGATGCCACTTGGATTAAATTACGAGAAGTTACTGCCGGTTATACCTTTAAAGGTAAGGCATTTGGTTTGAGTAAAATTAAATCGGTTTATCTCGGTGTGACTGGAAGAAATCTATATTTATGGACCAAAGATAAAAGATGGAATATAGATCCTGAAAGTAATTTATCCGGTTCCAGTAAAGGGCGTGGTTTACAATATTTTAACCACCCGACGACCAAGTCTATCATTTTTAGAACAACTATTACATTTTAAATTATAAAATAATATGAAAACTTATAATAAATTTATCCTAATATTAGCCATCATCGGACTTTTTTCTTCTTGCAAGAAATTCGTTGCGGGCTATGAGAAAGATCCCAATGGTATTGGGTACACCGTTGTCGATCAAGAGTTGATGGCAGTTATGCTCGAAAATCAGTTTTTTCATAAAGCTGACGGTTTACGTATAGCCATGATGTGGCTCAATCAAGCAACCGGATCAGACCGGCAATATGTTACGCTTGATGATTGGAACAAAGCTTCAGGAAGCGATTTTAACGGTCCTTGGAATGAAGTTTATTTGACCATGACACATGCAGATATAGTTGAAAAAAATGCTGATGCTGATGGAAATATAGTTCTACGTGGTTTAGGCAAATTATTTAAGGCATGGGCTGGAGGTGAAGCAGCTTCGCTTTGGGGTGATGTCCCTTTTTCACAGCTTGGTGATTATAATTTATATCCTGACCCCGCTTATGATAGCCAAGCAGATGTATTAGATCAAGTGCAGATAATGTTAGATGAAGCTATTGCTGACTTAAATTCCGGTATTGGACGAATCACCCCTGAACGTGATATTTATTTTGGTGGCAATACTAGTAAATGGGTAAAAATTGCGCATGGTTTAAAAGCCCGTTTTTATTTACATCGCAAACAATATACTGAAGCATTGTCAGAAGCACTTCAAGGACCTTCTGATGTATCTGATGATTTGTATGCTAAATATGATAGCAATGACGATACACCTTATTCGAAATGGAATCCTACTAAACAATTTTTAGAGTCAAGATCCGGTTATCTTGATGCCAGTGAAGCTTGGGCTAGAACCAAATTGTTGAATGGTTTGAGAAATAATGCAAAGACCACTGATAGCAGAAAAGCTTATAATTATGCCGGTGATGGATTAAACGCTGCCAGTGGTGCAACCGGAACCGGCAAATTTTTCGGAGATATGCCTATGGTCACTTATGGTGAAATGCTTTTGATTGCTACAGAAGCCGAATTGCGTTTGCATCCGGATGCAACCGGTATTACTAATGCGCTTACACACTATAATAACTATAGAAGTTTACTTGCTGCAGGTGAATACATGGGTGGTTATACCAATTCGAATATGAAATATGACCCTTATGATGCAACCGATTTTGATACCGGTGGTATCGAAAACCAAGATAATATAGATCCGGTGCAAGCTTTCTTTAGAGAAATCTTTGAAGAACGATATATTTTCTTTATTGGAGACTATGAATCCTTTATTGACTTTGCCAGAAGTTTTAATGACCCGTTGGTTCCTGAATATATGAAATTACATTATAATTCTAATGGACCTTTATATTCCGGACAACCTTTGCGTTTTATCTATCCGCAAGTTGAGAAAGATGCCAATGCTAATTTCCCCGGTATGGTTGATGTCAATGAAGCTTTACCTTTATATCAATAAAGATTATTTTAAAAAACTATTCAAACAACCGATGTCATTAGGCATCGGTTGTTTTAAATAAATCTGATTTAAAAGCTTAAATGATGAAAAAAACGTTTTTGTTCTCTCTATTTTTTTTGGGAATTAGTACGCTATTTGCCCAAGATTTTCATATCGGTTTTCGTTTGGGTTTAAACTATAATTCATATAACTTAAAAAATCATGAATTAGATACATGGCGTAACTACAGTAGAGGTCAATCCAATTTTGAAGGTGGTGTAAAACTTGAATTGATTTTTAATGAAAAATTAGGAGCTTCAACCGGACTTATTTATACAGATTTGGGTGACAGTTTTTTTCTTGGTGTTGATTTGTCGTCTTATGAAAGAACTTACCACACTAATTATATCCAATTGCCACTATTAGGGAAATACTTGTTGTCTGAAAAATTGCATTTTTTTGCCGGTCCGCAAATTTACATACTTACTTCATCTAAGGCAAAATCCATTCATATCGTCGGCACGCATAAAGAAACCACAAATGAAGATTTAACCAAAGAGTTTAAGCCGGTATTAACGGCTATGACTATTGGTATGTCATACCAATTTGATAACAAAATCTTTTTGCAAGCCGCATTTTATACGACTTTCGGCTATATTGATTTTGACCAAGGCAACGGACAATGGCATATGAGTGGCGTGAATTTTTCGGTAGGGTATTTTATTATTTAGTGACCTTTCCCCGAAATATTATGACCTATCACTAAAATTTACCAAATTTTCACTATTTGTTTGTGCTCAATATTGCGGACTTTA
>WFZY01000196.1 GCA_015489265.1 Flavobacteriaceae bacterium
TGAAATTTTTATACATCGTCATTATAGCGACATTTTTTATGTCTTGCAACCCCAAAGATATCAAATTACCGGTAAATGATAATGCCGGATTGCATGAAGTTTGGAACAATTCGCCGGTTTATATTTTACGGGATATTGACGGACAAGATACACTTGCCGATTTAAAATTGGGGCAAACTATCTCAACGACCAAATGGTTGGTGGCAGTAGATAAACGGTTGAAATTGAAACAATTAATACCTGCTTTTCAGAAATTATTTAACAAGCGGCGAAAGGTTTCCATGCATTCAGACGGTAAGGGGCAGCTGTATTTTACTTATATGGATACGGTGCAAGGCAAAGTATCATTTGTAGAAGCTACCGATTTGGATTTGGTTCCGGATATTTATACGTCACAAAAATATTTTGAACAATATCCGCTGGCAGATGTTGATTTTGAAAAATTACATTTATATATATATCCCGATAAGATTATTTTAAATGACAGTATCAAATTGGCGCCGGATGTTTCTAAACAGCAACTTTTAAACCGGATCAAATCTTTTGAAAAATCTTTGGACACAATTCCAAAACAACTTTATTTAAACTTTACAACTCATACGGATTTTGACCGTTTTTTGAATTATTACACGTTTTTTAAGAATAATTCGTTACCAAACACGCATATAAGCTATAAAATTTTTATCTTTACACCATAAGTTTGACCGATGTTTGATTTTGTACATTTACGACTATTAGATTTCATCGATATTTTTTTGGTGGCTTTGCTGCTTTATTATTTTTTTAAATTGATAAAAGGGACGGTCGCCATCAATATTTTTTTGGGGATAGCCATCTTGTATATGATTTGGCTGTTGACCAAATACTTGCAAATGAATTTATTGTCCGAACTACTCGGCAAATTTCTCGGCTTGGGGGTTTTGGCATTGATTATTGTGTTTCAACAAGAAATCCGGCGGTTTTTGTTGATGATCGGGTCGACCAAATTCAATCCGTCCGGAAAAATAATGGACAAATTGGGCTTTAAACAAAACGAGACGACTGCTACCGATGTAGATGCTATTTTAGAAGCAGTCAAAAATTTGAGTAAAACCAAAACCGGTGCTTTAATCATCATCAAACGCAATTCCGGATTGGATTTTTTAAAACAAACCGGTGATCAGATGGATATTGAAGTCAATGCGCCAATTATAGAAAGTATTTTCTTTAAAAATTCACCGTTGCATGATGGCGCGGTTATTATAGAAGGTAACCGGATAACTGCTACAAGGACGGTTTTACCGATTTCGGGCGATATTAAGTTGCCCCAAACTTATGGGCTGCGTCACCGTGCGGCTATTAGCATTACGCAAAACACCGATGCGGTTGCTTTAATCGTATCGGAAGAAACCGGAAAAATTTCTTATGTCAAAGAAGGTAAGTTTGTCCCCTTTAAAAATTATGATGATCTGGCACAGATTATCAAGTATGATTTGCATTAACCCGAAAATTTCATAGAATTTTATGCGACAAGTAATACCAACAAATTTGGGATTTTGAAAACACCTAAATTTGGGTATTTCTGTCTGTTCCGACTTTTGTCGGGGTCGGGGCTGATTCATATAATTCACTGCGTTCTTATATGAATAATGCGGGTTAATTTAAGCATCAATTAATAAGAACTTTTTAAGCTAAAGTTGCTTATTTTGAAATAACTAATTTTTTTTATGGTATAAAAAAAAACCAAGTTTGTTTTCAAAAGCAAACTTGGTTTTAGTTTTTAAAACTCGGCTAAATTATTTGAAACTGATCAAGGCATCAAAGACTTCTAAGACTGATTTTACATATTGTTTAAATGCCGGATATTCTTGCGGTGCAATATTGTCAAATGAAGTTTGAGCCGTTATTGTAGCTTCCAATTTGGTATCTGAAAGTTTGTGATATTTTGCCGTAAAATGATGTTTTTTATAGGTAAAACTTTCATCTTCGGGAATTTCATTAAACTTTTTGCCGTTTTTCAATTCGATAGTATAATGTGAGATGTATTTTTTTGTGTTTTCATAAAAAATATAATCAATAGGATAGTGGCGGGTTTCATTATTAATCACACCCTGCGTATAAGATTGTAAGAGTAAGGGCAATTTAAAGATATATGATTTTCCCAGTTTTTGCATCTTGTTCAAAACTTTAAATTGGGCTTTAAATTTGGCTGTTTTGTGTGTCCTATCATTGTCTAAGATTTTATAGGATATTAAATCCAAGTCCAAATTATCCAAATCTTCAAAAGTTTTTAAAATATCTTTTTTGAGTTTGACATCACTCTTAGGATTGAGCAAATCGTGCAGAATGGCAGCACGGGATCCGTCGCCGGACAAGGTTACATCAATAATTTGTTTGTCGGGATAAATGGTATAGTTGATGTCAGATTCAAATTTTGCAGGGATGGCATTGGTCTGTTGTATGCTGATTAAACCCTTTTTGATTTTTTCACCTTTTTTGTAAGGAATTTCCAAACCATTTGCGCCATATAAACCGGTGGTTTGTGAGTTAAAAGGCAAATCTTTATCTGTCAATTCCAAATAATGACCGGTGCCATCTATATTGACATTCACAATACAATGGTTAAAATTGATTGCCGGCAGTACGTCACTGTTTTTACCGTTGTCTGAAGTATTAACCAACACCAAATTGACTTTTAAACCGGCTTTGCGTCCCATTGTCAAAAACAAGGTCGAAAAATCTTTACAATCACCCAATTTTGATTCAATGGTTTTAGAAGGTTTTTGCGGAATGAAACCACTTTGTTTAAAATCGACGAAGCTATAGGTCAGATTAGCAGCCATATAATCATAGATTTTTTTGGCACGATCATATTCTGACAATTTTTTATAGCCATTTGGGAATATTTTATCAAAAGTTTCATTGACGGTTTTGTTATATTTGATAGATGAACGGGATAAATCGGCATACCAATTGGCAATATTATCCCAAGTATCTATGGTGCTGACATGTACCACACGTGCGACATCAACCAATGGCGGCATATAGTCTTCGCTGGGTGATAAGCCCTTTGACATTTTATCATGCCAATGGTATAAGGTATATTTTCCCATATTTTTTTGTTCAAAATCTATTTTGCCACCGGTGACGGTATAATGTAATTTTTTATTTTTTGGGGCAATAATTCTAAAATTGGTTTCCATAGAAGGTGAGTAGGTGTCAAATCTGAACTTTTTGGTTAAATCTTTATAAAATCTGCCGGTTGAAGTATAATTGATTTCGTACTCAGCCAAGATGACATCACCAATACTTAAATTATTGAATACCAATTGAGAACCTGAACGTTCTGCAGGGACAATACTACCATCGGGTTTAACAATTTCTGATTTTACAATTTCATAATCGCCTGACAGTCCCATATTGTATTCTTTTAAGTCTTCAATACCTTTTTCGGATGTAACTTCGTAAATCATGGTATTATGATTGGTATGCCCACCTTCGTTATAAAGTAAAATATTGTAATCATCGTATAAAATGTTGATGCCGTAATTGTTCTTTTTGATTTTTCCCCGATGAGTTTTTATATAAGCATAAGGGTCTTTAAGTAGTACTTTTTTGAGTGGATTTTTGACATTTTCCAAGTCATTGATGGTTTTTCGCAATTCAAAATCGGCACTGTTATGAGCCAATGATTTTTTATACCACTTGAGTGCTTCTTTTTTATGACCCAATTGTTGTAACAAATAGCCCTTTTTCTTCATAAATATAAAGGAATACGGAAAATTCTTCAAGCCGTCATCAATATATGGAAGTGCTTCTTTGTATCTTTGAAGGTCTATCAGTTTTTTAGCCAGTCTCAACAAAATCGTATTATTCCAATATTCATGAGTCAGCAAACTTTTATAGATTTCGATAGCTTTATCATGGTCACCTTTCTTATTATACATAAAACTCAATGAACCGGTTATAGGAATGTCAAAGAATTTATGGTAGGCATTTTCGTATTGTTTTAAAGTATAATCTTCGTCTTTAAATATTTTGTAATATAGAGCCGTATAAGTATCAATAGTTTCCGGTGATTCTAAATCGACAGCTACTTCTATCAATTTTTTAACGGCTTGTTTCATTTTCTCATTATCATTTTGTCTAAAAGCTTTGATGAGATCACAGGTCGGTTTAACAATAGGCGATTTAACAGTATTGCTGATTTCATCGATTTCTTTATTAAATTCAGGCAAATCTTTTTTTAAGAGTTTTTGGACTTTTGCCATTTTTTGAATTAATGACCAGTAATAATGTTTGTCATTATTTTCAATGTTTTTAATGATTTCATTGACCTTTTCATTGTTTCCTTCAAGCTGTTTGACACGGATTTGATATAATTTAACCCAAGAACTTTCAGGAAATTTTTTAGCATATTTATCAATTATTTTTTCGGCTTTTTTCTCTTTTTCATTTCGCAAATAGGTTTCAACCAAACAATAATTGTAAAAATAACTATCAGGGTGTTCCGCTACTTTTTGTTCAAAATAAGTTTCAAATTTATTAGGGATAATTTCCGGATGAATAGTTTTTTTATCCGCTTTGACATAAGGACTATATTTGGAAGAAATGTTTAAAGCTTTTATAGGATTACCGTTTTTGTCGGTAATTTTTACTATGAAGTATGAAATTTCACTATTGTTGGCTTTAATCAATAAACGGTTATTGCCGGCTGGTAAATGTAATTTTATCGTGTATGCGCCCATGTCGGAAATACGATTTTCATCTTTTTCAAAAAGTAGTACATCATCCATCCAAACTTTAGTTGCTTGTCCTATACCAAGTTGCAGGTAAATATCACGTGCTTGGTCGTTTTTAATAAATGTTTGTGCATAATTAATACCGGAACCATATTCATTGTGATTTTTTAAAATGGTATAGGGATTTCCTTTTTCAACCGGTGCATGGTACCAATTGACAATGCCGTTACTATTGGCATTATATCCGGTTTTACTAAAAGCCGATTTTTCAGGTGGATATACCGTATTAATGCCACTCTTATTCAGGTTTTCAAATGTGCCGCAAAATTGCCAATCGGTAATAGCATTGATATTTTTGGTATAATCAAGATAATCGGCTTCTCTCAGGGTTTTGGCAGTTTCATAATTTTGGTAATTAACGATATCTTTTAAAACAGGGATACCTATATTTTGCTTGGAAAGAAATTTAATACGTTGGGTAAAATATTTGTTAAAATCATTATTTTTAACATCTCCTAAAGCATATGATTGGTTAAATAAAGCATATAAATAATATTCATAATCTTTATGTTTTACCAATTCTTCAATAAAATTGTTAGTGTTACTAAAACCACCGTTTTCTATTTGGGTTATTTCTTTTAAAACGAGTCCTTCGATATCGGTTTTAGCAGGTTTGATTTTTTTAGCCAGATTAAGTGCTTCTTTACGACTGTTTTTTAACAAAGATTGCCAAATTTTAGGGTAAGATTTTTGTTGCGCTTGTAAACTGAAACTAAATAATAAGATAATGAGTAAACTAAATGGTTTTTTCATAAACAGATTTTAAATTGACAAAATAAAATAAGGTTGTAA
>WFZY01000197.1 GCA_015489265.1 Flavobacteriaceae bacterium
AAAATTTGAAATCTGAAATCAATAACATCATGAAAATCATCGATTTATCAAAGACCATTCAATACGACAAAAGGGACCCTTGGTTTATGCGTATCAAAATCAAACACAAACCACACCGCAAAAGCTTGTTTGTTATCCGGTATTTTTTAGGTTTGAAAAAGAAATATTTTCCCAAAAATTGGCAAGGTTGGGCTGATGATAAAATCATAGGTATGGGCGTACATGCCACCACCCATATCGATGCGCCTTGGCATTACCACCCGACAGTTGCCGGCAAAAAAGCCAAAACCATTGATGAAGTCCCCTTGGAATGGCTATACGGTGACGGCGTGGTTATCGACATGACGCATAAAGCTGATTTTGAAGAAATTACAAAAGTCGATATACAAAAAGATTTAGAGAAAAATCAAATAAAGCTACAACCCGGAAATATTGTTTTGATAAAAACCGGACGTGACCAATTAACCGGTCAAGATTATGTCAATAAAGGTACGGGTATGAGTGCCGAAGCCACCAAATGGTTGATTGATCAAGGTATTAAAGTCATGGGAATTGACCAATGGGGTTGGGATTTACCTTTGCGTTACCAAGTGCAACAAGCAAAAAACCATAAAAATCCGGATAAATTTTGGGCAGCCCACCGCGTCGGACAAGAACGGGAATATTTGCATATGGAACAACTGACCAATTTGGATGCTTTGCCGCCTTCCGGTTTTAAAATAGCTGTATTCCCTTTAAAAATCAAAGGGGCATCAGCTGCACCGGCGCGGGTGGTTGCTATTTTTGAATAGATTATTTTTGCAGAACGATTCTAAAAGTGGTTCCTTTACCCAAACCGGATTTTTGGACAAAGATTTTGCCTTTATGATATTGTTCAATGATACGTTTACTCAAGGATAATCCCAGTCCCCAGCCGCGTTTTTTGGTCGTATATCCGGGCTGAAAAACTTGTTGAAATTTAGAAGCGGGAATACCTTTGCCGGTATCACTGACATCAACAAAAATATGTTGTCCGTCTTCGGTGATTTCAATATGGATATCACCTTTGCCTTCCATGGCATCAATGGCATTTTTAACCATATTTTCAATCACCCACGAATAGAGCTGTTCGTTGAGCAAACCCTGTAATTTATCGGGGGCTTTTACGGTAAATTTGACCAATTTGGAAGTACGACTTTTGAGATAATGAACCGTACGTTTGGTAATTTCGACCACATCTTTTTGCTCGAGTTTCGGGGTGGAACCAATCTTTGAAAACCTTTGCGAGATGACATTGAGCCGCTGCACGTCCTTTTCTATTTCTTCTACCGGAATGTCCGGATTATTTTCGGCTTTTAACAATTCGACCCAGCCCATCAATGAGCTTAATGGCGTCCCTATTTGATGAGCTGTTTCTTTTGCCAAACCCGACCATAAACGGTTTTCATCCGACACCTTTCCGGTGTGATAATACAAATACACAATAGCAGCAAACAACAAAAATATGGCAACCAAAATCACCGGATAATAGGTCAATTTGCTTAACAGGGATGAATCGCCGTAATACAAAATTTGGTAATCTTCATCACCCAAATCGAGCTTGAAATGTTTATCGGTTTTTTTGAATTCCCGTAATTTTTTTTGGATAAATTCCGGTTCGTTTTTAGATAAATTGCGATGAAATACCACTTTATCATTCTTATCGACAATTATGACCGGAATCGTGTGGTTTTTTTCTAGAATAGCAGAAGACAAATTCAACAAAGCAGGATTATCATCTTTGACATCTAATAATTTTTGATAAGCCGAAGCCAAAAGTTCCATTTTTGCCCGTTCTTCTTGCTTAAATTCTTGTAAAAACCGGTTGGTTTCCCATAACGTTACCGCCAATGCCAATAAAGTAGCACTGATAAAAATAAGTCGTTTATATCGTGATAGCTGTTGTCGCATGATGACTTATTCAACGGTTACCGATTTGGCTAAGTTGCGGGGCTGATCGACATTGCAACCGCGATACACCGCAATATAATATGATAACAATTGCAAAGGAATAGTTGCTAACAAAGGCGTAAAGGCTTCGACCGTTTCGGGAATTTCAATCACGTGATCGGCAAGATTTTTGACTTGTTCGTCACCTTCGGTTACAATAGCAATAATTTTTCCTTTTCGCGATTTGATTTCTTGTATGTTGCTAATTACTTTTTCATATTGCCCTTTCTTAGTCGCGATGACAAACACCGGCATATTTTCATCAATCAAAGCGATCGGACCGTGTTTCATTTCGGCAGCCGGATAACCTTCGGCATGGATGT
>WFZY01000198.1 GCA_015489265.1 Flavobacteriaceae bacterium
ACCAAAATTCGCATCGATGGTTCCAATAACAAGTGGATAACAACTTTGGGTAGCGGTGTTTATTATTTTAGTGAAGACGGGATGCAATTGATGCATCATTTTACCAAAGAAAACAGTCCTTTACCGTCAGATGATGTGTATGATGTTGCTGTAGACGGTAGCAACGGCATGGTATATTTTGCCACACTTAAAGGATTGGTGGGTTACAAAGGTTTTGCGACCGAAGGTGGTGATAATATGGACGATGTATATGCTTTTCCCAATCCGGCTAACGAAAAACAGCATGATTTTGTAACCATTCGCGGTCTGATTGAAGGGGTTAATGTCAAAATTGTTGATGTTGAAGGCAATTTGGTCTATGAAACAACATCTAAAGGCGGTAGCATTCAATGGGATTTAACGGCATTTGGCAAATATAAAGTAGCTTCGGGCGTTTATATTGCACTGATTACCAATGATGATGGTAGCAAAACCCAAACTACCAAAATACTTGTGATTAAATAATGTTATTGACCACACCGGCTATTGTTTTATCGGTCATCAAATACAATGATGCCGATGCCGTAATCAAAGTTTTTACGGCACAAACCGGATTTACGGCTTTTTTTATTCGTGGGTTTTTTAAGGGTCGAAAAAGCCGGTCTAGAAAAGCGGTTTTTCAACCCGGCGCTTTGGTAGAATTGGTTTTTGATTATAAAAACAAAGGGCAATTAGAACATCTTAAAGATGTACGTCTTTTATACCATTACAAAACCATTCATCAAGATTTTGACAAACTGAATATTGCGACATTTTTAAGAGAAGTCCTTTTGGAAAGTTTGAAAAACGAACAAGCCGATGCCGATTTATTTCAATTTATTTTTGAAAAATTTATTGCCTTGGACCAAGAGAAATACCATCCGGATTTTCATTTGATTTTCTTGTTGCAATTAACCCGTTACCTCGGCTTTTTCCCTGATTTACAGTCAGTAGGCATTTATTTTGATTTGCAAAATGCCGTTTTTACTTCACAAATTCCGCTGAACCCTTATTTAACAGAAGTAGAAACGCAATTATTTAGAAATTTTTCAGGTATGATTTTTGCTGCAAAAAAAGATATCAAAATAACGCAGCTAGATCGAAAAAAGCTTATAGATATGTTACTACGGTTTTACCGGTATCATATCACGCAATTTAAGATGCCGAAATCGGTCAAAATACTGCATCAGATTTATCAATAAGTTTTCGTTAAACTCATGCTATGAAGAAAAAATTACTCCTTTTTATTTATATTTTACCTTTATTTTCTACTGTTTGGGCACAAGAAATAGTCGTCATTGATATGGAAACGAGTTTTCCGGTTCAAAATGTAACGGTTAAAAGTACGGATGGAAAGTATGTTTTTCACACCAACCAAGATGGAGTCGTAAATATTCGAAATTTCAGAAAAAAGGATACTCTGGTTTTTGAGCATCCGCTTTATGAAAGTTTTATAACGACCAAACGTGATATTCTTAAAAATAATTATACCGTTGAGCTAGTTAAAAAATATCAAAAGCTCGATAATGTGATTTTATCGGTTTCCAGAACCAAAAGCAAGAAAAAATCGGTTGCTAAGCAAGTAAAAGTAATCGATTACAATGAAACACTCAAGGCACAACCCGGAACGGCTGCAGATTTGTTGGAAGATGCCGGTAATATTGTGGTGCAAAAAACACAAGGTGGCGCCGGTAGTCCGGTGATTCGCGGTTTGGAAGCCAACAGGGTTTTGTTGGTTGTTGACGGTATCCGGCTCAACAATGCCATATCACGAACAGGACACCTGCATACAGCTATCACTGTTAACCCTTTAATTTTAGACAGAACCGAAATTATTTACGGACCTTCTGCCATATACGGTTCTGATGCATTGGGCGGTGTAATTAATTTTTATACCAAAACCCCCATTATCAACAACTATAAAAAATTATCCGGTGGCGCCGTCGCCCGTTATGCCAGTGCCAATAGTGAAACATCTTTCCATTTTAATACCGATGTTAGTTTTGCGCGTTGGGCAACAACTTTTGGCTTATCTTATAGTGATTTCGGAAATATCAGAATGGGGACTAAACGTTTACATGGTTATGACGATTGGGGTGTTGTCCATCTGTTTTCTATCAATTCCGAAAATTACTATACCGATCAACCGGCAGAAAATCCCGATAAAACCATACAACCCAATACCGGATTTAAACAAAAGGATTTTTTTAATAAAACGGTTATCTCATTGGGTAATAATGATAATGAATTGATTTTTGAGACGCAACTTAATCTCAACTCTGAAATCAACCGCTTTGATAAACTCAATGAGTTTAAAAACGGACAACTCAAGTATGCCGAGTGGCGTTACGGACCCTCAAAGCGACTATTAATTTCACCTCAACTGAAGCTGAATTTTGATACCAAATGGCTTAAAAAAGCCAGAATTATTTTGGCTTATCAAGATTGGGATGAAAGTCGTATCTCAAGAAAATTTACCAGTGATACCCGTAAGTATAAAGAAGAAAATGTTAAAGTTTATTCATTTAATGCCGATTTTAATACGCATTTCACCAAACGAAAAATTTTATCTTACGGGTTGGAAGCTACTTATAATGAAGTTAAATCTAAAGCATACAGTAAAAAACTTTTAATTAACGGACATGAAATTACCGGTTACGAACCCGGTCCGCCGGTTCAAACGCGTTATCCCGATGGCGGCAGTCATTATTCCAGCTTTGCTGCTTATGGCAACTTCAAATATATAGTGAATAACAAATCCGGTTTCAATGCCGGCGTCCGTTTTACACAAACTTATGTCAGTGTGATATGGAAAGATAATACCTTTATTACATTGCCTTATAATATTAACGAATTAGCAAATTTTGCTTTTACCGGCGATATCAGTTATATTTTTAGTCCGAAGAATTGGAAAATTAACGCCGTTTTATCTTCCGGATTCCGCTCGCCCAATGTTGATGATATTGGCAAAATCAGAGAGAAAAAAGGTAAAGTTATCGTGCCGAATATTTATTTAGATCCCGAATATGCTTACAATGGTGAAATGTCCGTTACACGGTTTTTTAATCACAAAAAATTTAGTGTTTCTTTAGATGGTTATTATTCATATCTTTATAATTATATTGCTCGTGATAAATTTGAGTTAATTCCCGGTCAGTCCACGATTAATTATAACGGCGAACCGGCAGAAACTTATGCCAACGTCAATGCCGGAGATGCTGAAATATATGGTGGCTCTTTAACTGTGGAAGGTAAGCTTAACAAACATTTCGCTTTAGACGGTGGCGTGTTTTATACCAAAGGTAGAATGCTCGACAAACATCGTCCTTTACCGTCTATTCCGCCTGTGTATGGCAATGCCAAGCTATCTTATAAGTTAGATAATATAGAAAGTGCCTTACAATATCGTTTTATGCTTGACAAACCGGTCGATGAATATGATGTCATCGGTGGGGTAGACAACATAGAAGAATCACCGGTTGATCCCAATACGGGAGCATATGTGGGCTTTCCGCAATGGCATATTTTAAATTGGTATGGAACCTATCATATCAATCAAAATATTTCAATTAATTTAGC
>WFZY01000199.1 GCA_015489265.1 Flavobacteriaceae bacterium
ATCGGTATCATCATTAGTCGGGTCGCCGTCTTGCGGATAGTTATTTGGCAATTCGACATCTTCAAAAATAGTCCATAAGCCATCACCGTCATCGTCAGGGTCTAAATAATTAGGCAAAGTATCCATATCGGTATTCATGGCATCTTCGGGATAATGATCCCCATTAAAATCAGCAAATTCGCTTATGGTAGGTACATGGTCATTATCATCATCCGTATCCATAAAATCAAATAAAGTATCCCCATCCGTATTTTGCAAGGTGTAATTGATAACTCCACTATCTACAGCTGTTTCAACGGAATTAGCTAAACCATTCGTCCCTACATCACCATCAACCATACCATCATGGTTGGCATCAACACCGGTTGTTTGTCCGGATTCTACCAAATCAAACAAGCCATCATTATCTGTATCTAAATCAAAATGATTAGGGATATTATCAAAATCAGAATCATAAGCCATTTCAACATGGTTATTGGCATTGCCAATCGTGTTATCATTATCATTATCATCCAGATAAGCCGGCACACCGTCATTGTCGGCATCTACCAATGGGTCTAAACCGTTAAGTTCTTCTAAATCCGGAATACCGTCATTGTCATCATCAATATCAACATTATCTTTAATACCGTCATTGTCATGGTCATCCGGGTCTGTAATCGGGTCTAAATAGTCCGGTGTGCCATCACCATCGGTATCTAAGGCATCATCGGGAATACCGTTATTGTTATCATCCGGATGTTCGTCAACTGTAGCGGTCCCATCGTTATCATCATCGGGGTCAAGATAGTTGGGAATGCCATCTAAATCGGTATCATCATTCATCGGATTCCCATCTTGCGGAAAATTATTAGGTAAAGCAATATCTTCCCAAATGGTATCGATACCGTCTCCATCATCGTCCGGATCTAAATAATCGGCAGACCCACCTGCATCGGTATCTTGTGCATCATCAGGATAACCATTATTATTGGCATCTGGATTCTCATTGGTAGTCAGGACATTGTCATTATCATCATCTTTATCGATAAAATCAGGATTGGTATCGGAAATAGGAAAAGCCCCGTCATTGTTTTGTATCGTGTATGTTAAAACACCACTATCAGGAAAAGTTTCTAAAATATCAACCAAACCGTTAGCGCCTACAGGGTTATCAAGCATACCATCAAAATTAGTATCAGCACCGGCAATCCGACCGGATTCTGCAGCATCCCACAATCCGTCATTGTCGGAATCTAAATCTAAAAAATTAGGAACTCCATCATCGTCATAATCAAATCCGGATTCAATTTGTCCATTGACATCACCGACATTAAAATCATTGTCATCATCATCTAAATATACCGGTACGCCATCGTGATCGGCATCTGACAAAGGGTCAATACCACCGGACTCGAAAGTGTCAGGAATACCGTCATTATCGTCGTCAATATCTATATCGTCAGTAATGCCGTCACCATCTGAATCAGCCGTAAAAACAGTAGCAGAAACATGTCTAAATTGCTGCGAATAAACCGGATGCAAGATCAATACATATAACAATGTAAAAAAAATAAGGCGCTTATTCATGTTGTTGTATAGTTTGTTGAATAACTTAACAAAGGTATAAAAAAAAAATTTATAAATCTGTTATTTAACATTTTAAGAAGTTATCAAAATATACAAAATAAATAAAAATTATTGATGATATTTGAAATTATTGATTTTCAAAAGGTTATGATATTCCTTGAAAAAAATCTAAATCAAACCCCGTGCTTTGAGTTGTAAATATTTATTGATAACAGATGATGTCAAATGCTCAGGAACCGTCAAAACGGAATGAATATTATGCAAAGCCAACTCTTTGAGCATCATACGTTTTTGCCAATCGAAATCTTGAACAATGATTTTATGATATAATTGGCGAGAATCTTGTACATCTTGATGCACCACTTGTTGTAATTCGGTATTTTTAAAAATAATAACCACTACCAAATGTTTTCGAGCTATTTTTTTTAAATATGGTAATTGCCTACGCATGGAATTGATATGCTCGAAATTGGTATAAATCATCAACAAACTCCGGGTCGGAATTTTTTGTCTTACAAACCGGTAAAGACGTTCATAATCAGTTTCATAAAATCCGGTTTTCAGGTTATATAAGTGTTCAAATATTTGCTGTAAATGATGGCGTCCGTTATCGGGTTTGATAAAATTTTGAATTTGCCTTTCAAAAGCCAATAAGCCGGCTTTATCTTTCTTTTTCATGGCAACATTGGAAAAGGATAAAGTGGCATTGATGGCATAATCCAGCAACGTCATTTGGTTAAAAGGCAATGCCATTTGCCGTCCCATATCAATCAACGAATAAATATTTTGTGAGTTCTCATCTTGGTATTGATTAACCATCAATTTTTGATGTTTAGCCGTTGATTTCCAATTAATTGTACGAAAATCATCACCTTGATTATAAACTTTGATTTGTTCAAATTCCATGGTATGTCCCAAACGGCGTACTTTTTTAATGCCGAAATTGGTTTTATTTGAAAATGCTAACAATTCATATTTTCGCATTTGTATAAAACTCGGATAAACTTTAACTTGCTTATGAGCTGAAAATTGCCGTCTGACACCGGCTAATTTTAAAGGGGAATAAACAAAAACATTTAGTTTTCCAAACTCGTAAACACCGCGTTTGACCGGCTTCAAACTGTATTTTTGCAAGCGTTCTTCATTCGGGCGTAGCTGTAATTTCAAGTTAAAATCCCGCTTTTGAAATTGAAAAGGCAATTCATCGATTAAATTTAGTGAAACCGGTAAAGTATAAGTACTTTTTAAATCGATTTTGATAATGTTTTCATCTCCATTAGACAGTTTTTCGGGCAATTGCCGTTCGGCTTGAATAGCGCCGCCACGCCACAAATACATAAAATCAAACAAGGTCAATAAAATAAAAAACCAAAAAGCATACTTGCCAATCACAAACAAAAACGGAAACCAATATCCTAAAAATATTACCAATATCACTACTGCCCATATTTTATAAAAATTGGGATGGAAAAATATGCTGTTAAAAAAGTTTTTTATTTGGTTCATATTTGGTTTAATGCTTATTTACGTGCCCTACAGACATATGTCGATAATTGAGTTGAACTGCATTTTTATTGTCATTCCGACAGAACTTTGCGACCACAGTAAGCAAAGTGACGAGGAATCCTATTTAATTATACAAATCAAATTTAATTAGTAAAGATTTCTCGTCGTCCCCCTGACGAAAGTCAGAGGATCTCTGTCGAAATGACAAGTGCTTCATATTTTTATTTACTGCTTTCAAACAGACTTTTATTTAGGTAGAGTAACCTAAAATTAAAAAAAATCTATTTTGACATCAAATCTTCACTCAATCATTTTCAACAGTCAAATATCGGTTTAAGATTATCGCGGTACTTCTACACTTTCCATTATCATTTTAATGACACTGTCTTCATTAAATCCTTCCATTTCTTGTTCCGGATTTAAAATCACGCGGTGACGCATCACATTGGGCAAAACGGTTTTGACATCGTCCGGTATCACAAAATCACGTCCTTGAATGGCTGCCAATGCTTTGGCTGTAATTAAAGTAGCAATAGAAGCCCGTGGCGAACCACCGAGAAACAAATGTGAATGATTTCGGGTTTTTTGGATAATTTCCACAATATAATCCATAATTTTGTCATCGACAATAATATCGTTGACCAAAGCACGGTATTTGAGCAAATCGGCTTCGGTTAAAACCGGCTCTATCAAAGTTTCCGGCTTGTCCCCTTTGCGCAAATGATGCGATTTTAAGATTTCCGTTTCTTCAGCTTTATCCGGATAACCTACCTTTATTTTAAACAAAAACCGGTCTAATTGGGCTTCGGGCAAAGCATAAGTGCCTTCTTGCTCTATCGGGTTTTGGGTCGCTAAAACAAAAAAAGGTTCCGCTAAATTATAGGTCGCACCGTCTATGGTAATTTGCCGTTCTTCCATGACTTCAAACAAAGCAGCTTGGGTTTTAGCCGGCGAACGATTGATCTCATCAATCAAAACAAAGTTACTGAATACCGGTCCTTTATGAAACTCAAATTCTTGGGTTTTGATATTAAAAATCGATGTGCCTAATATATCGGACGGCATCAAATCTGGGGTAAATTGTATCCGGCTAAAATCTGTTTTTAAAGTTTTGGCTAACAATTTAGCGGTCAAGGTTTTGGCAATTCCGGGAACGCCTTCTATCAAAACGTGACCGTCTGCCAATAAAGCCGTCAACAACAGTTCGATAAAGTCATGTTGCCCGATGATGACTTTTCCTAATTCTTCTTTGATTCGGTCTACTGCCGATTTAAGTTCTTCTAAATCAATTCTGTTTTGGTATTCCATGTATTTTTGGTTATTTGATTACTGGTTATTTGGTTATATGAGTGAAAAGTACCAAGTAGAAAGTGCCAAGTGCGGTTCTGAACTTCATACTTAGTCTTTCTCTTTAATGATTACTTTACATTTTCCATTTCTAATTTCTGCTTTGTCTTTGGTTATCTGGTTTCTTGAGTGAAAAGTGCCAAATAGAAAGTGCCAAGTGCGGTTCTGAACTTCATACTTAGTCTTTCTCTTTAATGATTACTTTACATTTTCAATTTATGTTTTTTACTTTGTCTTTAGGTATTTGGTTAATTGATGTCCGATGACGAATGACCTATCTTTTTATTAATTGTTCATTTTCAATTCTCAATTCTTTCGCACTTTACACTAATACATCTCTTATCTCTTATCAGACGTACGACCTTGCGTCTCTACGCACTTTCCACTTTGTAGCTTTCCACTTCCAACTTTTTACTTTCAACTATTCCGTCTTTTTATTTTTTCGATTTGTTTTTCTAATTTCAATACGATTTCCGGTTTTATATTCTGTTGATTTTGAACATATTCTATTAAATCAAACAGGTATTCTACATCTGTCAAGTTTGTTTTGGTTTTTTGCGCGATTTTTTGTTTTAACCCTAACGTATTTTGCCCGACATCAATATGTAGCCGGTGCCGCACATAATTCATAAAATGCTTGATATGCAACTGTGCTATCTGCTTGTGTTCTTTGTTTTCAATGTACATATCGGCTATGGTTTTGGTAAAACCAAGCGTTTCATTTTTAGGCGGATAAACAACCGGAATAGCGCGTTGCTTACGTTTACCTTCAAACAAAATATACAATATCAAACCGGCAAATAACAAACGATACGCCCATAAAAAACCGGGATTCTCAATGATATATTTAAAAATACCATGGGCAGTCGCCCCGTTTTGTATATTGGTCACCCAATAAACCGGTCGTTTGAGATTGATATAACTCAACAAGCCGGTATAATAAGCCCAGTTGCCCGGTTTTAACAAAAAATAATTGGTAAAAACATACGGAAACGAATGCAACATAATATGCCCTTTGCCGTAAGTAACATCCATAAAGTTAATATTTGGCACCGTATCATTATCAACAAAATGACCTAATTTTTTATAATTTTCAGTTGCAACAGAATCTATAACCCGTAAAACCGGTGCGCCAAATTCTTTATCAAAAATTATAGAATCTTTGGGCTTTAAATCGGGGTGGTCAAGTGTTAAAACTAATTTTCTATTAAAACCACGATTGAAATAATAACCCGATTTTAACTGTAAAGAATCCAATAAGTCATCGTCAAATTTTTGTGATGCGATTAATAAATTATTGCCTTTTTTGACCCATTCCAACAACGAATTTAATGCTGTTTTTCCCAAAGCGACTTCACTGTTATACAAAACAAAAGTGCCTTTCGTATCGGGATGTTTATCTAAAAAAACATAAGGTGAAATATTAACTTTTTGCAATTGATCACCATAAAATTGCTTGGCTTCATGATAAGCAATATAAGAACCAAAGGGAATTTTATGTGTTACCGCAAATGAAGGATACCAATTGATGCGCTGCTGACTGCTCTCACTGACAACAATCAAAAACAAAAAGAGCAACAACAACCCGATAATAACTTTATCTTTCAATCGCATTAAGCACGTAAATTTGAAATGAATGTTGCAAATATAACAGATTTTGATGAGAATTCAATTTTACAAATCTATTTTCATTTTTCGGTAGATTCAACATTCAACTCTATGATATTTTTTTGTAATTTTATCAAAATTAAATTTGGTATTTCATACTATGAATTTCCTAAAAAGCATATTGATATTATCACTCTTGCTGTATGCTTGCAAGCCACCGGTTAAATCAAATACACCCAAACCGGATAGCATTGCTTTGGAAAATATCGATTTGTATCCGCAATATCCTTCTTGTCCAGATTATTTTGAAAAAGACCGGCAATTAAAATGTTTGATGTTGAAAATCAACAACTTTATTGCTTATCATCTCAATGAACAATACCAAAAACAGTTTACGGGACTGAAAGATACGCTTTGGGTAAAATTTGATATTGATACACTGGGACAAATTCATTATATCAATATTATTCATTATAAAGACCGGCTACAAGATCATATTTATGACACTATTTTTAAGAAAATAACCTATAAAATGCCTAAAGTAAAACCGGCAATCTACCGGGACCATCCGGTAAACTTTGAATTTAAAATTCCAATTATCAATTCAAATCGTTAAAAATTAACAACTTATGACTAAAGAAGAAGCTAAAAAAAAGATAGAATCGCTGCGCAAAGAATTACAAGAAGCCAACTACAAATATTATGTCTTGGCACAGCCCGATATGTCGGATTACGATTTTGATCGCAAACTGGAAGAACTACAAAAACTCGAACAGGAATTTCCGGAATTTTTCGACCCCAATTCCCCGACACAACGCGTTGGTGGTGAACCGACTACCGAATTTAAAACCGTCAAACATAAATATCCGATGCTGTCATTGGATAAATCCTACAATATTCAAGATTTAAAAGACTGGATTAACCGGATATCCAAATTGGTCGATGAAAAATTTAGCTTTTGCGTCGAATTAAAATATGACGGCGTTTCATTGAGTAACCAATATATTGACAAAAAACTTGTGCAATCACTAACCCGTGGCGATGGCATTACCGGCGATGATGTTACCAACAATGCCCGCACTATTAGAACCTTGCCTTTAGTGTTACGGGGCAATGATGTCCCGCATGAAGTATTTGCCCGTGGTGAAGTTTTAATATCGCGTAAAAATTTTGAACGCATCAACAAAGAACAAGCGCAAAAAGGTGAAACCACTTATATGAATGCCCGCAATTTGGCAGCCGGAACTTTAAAACTGCTTGACCCTAAAATTGTGGCAAAACGACAACTTGATTTTGTCGCGTATTTTATGCTTGGCGAAAAATTACCTGTTGATAATCAATATGATGCCTTAAAAAAATTGGAACAATGGGGCTTTTTCGTGCCACACGATTATATCAAAGCTACCAATTTGGACGAAATCATGGATTTTATTCTCGATTGGGGGGTTAAACGCTTTGATTTTCCGTATGATACCGATGGTATCGTTGTTAAAGTCAATGAATTTGATATACAAGAAAAATTGGGCTATACCGCCAAATCACCACGTTGGGCTATGGCGTATAAATTTCCAGCCGAACGCAAATTGACCAAATTGTTAAGCGTTGATTTCCAAGTCGGTCGTACAGGCAAAGTAACACCTGTTGCCAATTTGGCACCTATCAAACTTGCCGGAACTATTGTCAAACGTGCCACTTTGCACAACGAAGACAATATGAAAAAACTCGACTTGCACGAAGGCGATTATGTCTATGTCGAAAAAGCCGGCGAAATCATTCCGCAAGTCGTCGGTGTCGATAAATCGAAGCGCCAACCCGGTGCCAAACCCATTACATTTATCGACCATTGTCCGGTTTGTAACACACCGCTTATCAAACAAGGGGCAGACTATTTCTGTGTCAATACAACCACTTGCGAACCGCAAATCAAAGCACAAATTGAGCATTTTGTCAGTCGGAAAGCAATGGATATTGACGGACTGGGACCTGAAATTATCAATTTGTTATACCAAAACGGCTTAATTCACAATATTGCCGACTTATACGATTTAAAAGTTGATGATTTAAAAAATTTGGAAGGTTTGGGCGAAAAATCGGCACAAAACATCATCAATAGCATTCAAAAATCTAAAAATCAATCTTTTGAAAGGGTTTTGTATGCTTTGGGGATCCGTCACGTGGGTGAAAATGCAGCCAAATTAATTGCCAAACATTTTAAAAGTATCGACCGCTTGATGCAGGCATCGGCTGAAGAAATTACCGCTATAAAAGGAATCGGTGAAAAAATTGCCGAAAGTATCAAAACTTATTTTTCAAATCCGAAAAATATCGAATTAATCAACCGGCTCAAACAAGCCGGATTACAGTTTGAATCTCATGAAGATGAAAATCCGGTAGTTGATAAATTACATGGCAAAAAATTTGTGATTTCCGGTACATTTGAACATTTTTCACGTGATGAACTCAAACAAAATATCGAACATAACGGTGGCAAAGTCGTGAGTTCCGTCAGTAAAAATACCGATTATCTTTTGGCAGGCGACAAACCCGGACCATCTAAAGTCAGTAAAGCACAAAATTTAAATATCTCAATAATTTCAGAAGCGGATTATTTGAATATGATAAAATAGTATTTTAGAGGAAAGTGAAAAAGTGCCAAGCGGAACATTATCCCGACAAATGACCGAGAAAAACAAAAACCAACAAGTAAATATATAAATCAGAAAAACGCACTTTGCACTTGCACTTTTAACTCAAACAACCTATAAAC
>WFZY01000200.1 GCA_015489265.1 Flavobacteriaceae bacterium
GGTAATGCGGTAGTCTGTTTCGGTTTCCAGTCCCCAATAAATATCCACTTCGGCGCTGGGTTCGGTAAACGGAAAATATGACGGACGCAAGCGGATTTTACTTTTGCCAAACATCTCTTTGGTAAAGTAGAGCAAAGTTTGTTTCAAGTCGGCAAAGCTGACACCTTTGTCGATATACAGCCCTTCTACTTGATGAAAGATACAATGCGAACGGGCGGAAATATCCTCGTTGCGATATACGCGTCCGGGCGAAATAGTACGGATAGGCGGTTGGTGCGCTTCCATATAACGGGTTTGTACGGATGATGTATGCGTACGCAACAGCCAATCCGGATTTTGTTGCAAAAAGAAAGTATCTTGCATATCACGTGCCGGGTGATATTCGGGCAGGTTCAAAGCGGTAAAATTGTGCCAATCATCCTCTATTTCAGGTCCTTCCGATACATTAAAGCCAATGCGCTTAAAAATTTCAATAATTTGATTTTTCACAATAGAAATAGGATGTCTGCTACCTATTTCAACCGGATAGCCCGGGCGCGTCAAATCCAATTCCGAAGCATTTTCTTCAACGGCATTTTCAAGCTGTGCTTTCAGCTCATTGACTTTGGCTGTAGCCGCTTGTTTGAGTTGATTGATTTTTTGTCCGTATGTTTTTTTCTCTTCGTTCGGTACATTTTTAAATTCCGCAAACAATTGGTTTAAAATGCCCTTTTTCCCTAAAAATTTAATACGAAAGTCCTCTACTGTTTTGAGGTCTTTTGCCGTAAAACCGGCTACTTCTTCGAGATATTTATCTATGTCTTGTATCATTGGTAAATTGGTTAATCGGTGATAATGGTTATTTGGTTATTTGAGAAAATGATGATTTATTGTACTTCATTGAATATTTTGTTTTCTTATGTTTACTTTTTACTTCATACAATAATTCTGCTTTTCATCTGAGGAATTGAGGAATTATTTCATTTCAGATTTTAGATTTGGTTTGATTTTCTGTGCCATTTCTATCCCTACGTAGTAGGGAAGGAACGAGCGACGAGAAATCTCATTTTCAATTCTCAATTAATTTTATCTATCATCTCTTATCCCTCATTCAATCCGCACTTCGCACTTCGGTTACTGAGCTTGTCGAAGTATCCACTTTATCGCTTTCCACTACTGTTCTCCGGTAAACTCATCCAATTCCAGTTTTTCATGAAAATAATCAACAAAATCGAGCATCGTATCTGCCATCTTATCATCATTAGTTGCACGACGGTAAACATCTGCCATTGATTTCAAAGTTTGGTAAAAAAACACTTGCATTTCTTTGAGCTTCATCTCTTTAGTCCACAAATCCATGCGCAAAGTTTCTTTCTTATCATCGTTCCAAACAGAAATCATCAGCGCTTCAGCCGGTTCGTCTTTAATGCCGGCATCGTCGGCAGACCAACTCATTTTTTCAGGTATGCGGTTCTCATCCAGCCCTATTTCAAATATTACTTTACTTTGGTGTTTAACTGCCATTATTTTCTGGGTTTGTATTTTGATTGCTTAAAAATTTCTTCTTCCGGCATGCGGATCATTTTTTGCAAAGATACTTTATTTTTTTGCATAAACGAACGTACAATTTGCCAACCTATATACCGACCAATATATCCGGGACTGTGCAAATCTTGCTCGCTATAAAATTTACTGTAGGGCGCTAAATTCAGAAAACGCATATCTAATTTTTGATCACTGCTATACAATAACTTCCTATCTATAAAATATTGCCAAACGCCTTCTTCATTCTCTTTAGCCCATTTCATTTTACCGGTTGAATAACCAATTTTTAAACTATCCGGCGTCTTGGGCAAATAGGCATCTAACAAATACAAACGTTTGCCAAAATTAATCATTTTTGCCAAAAAAGTTTTGCTTTTTGGTGGCGCCACTTGGGTTTCAACAATACTTTCGGCTATGGCAACCGGTAAATTTTCAGGATTCATGTTCTGTTTAATATATTGCGGAATGCCCTTGTAAATTCTATTGTTTTTTCCTAAAAAATTATCTAATGACACCAATTCCAAACTATCAACATAAACGGCTTTTTTTAAATAATTCCAATCCGAATAAAGTGTGACAAGTTTTGGTTCTTTAAATTTTGGAAAATAATATTTGATATGCTTAAATACATCTGCAATAGCAGGTTTGTAAGTTTCTAAATTAGGAAAAACACTATCTGATTGTGTTTTTAAATCGACTAATAATGAATCTTGCATTTTTTTTGCCCAAATACTATCCGGCACACGTGGCGGAAACATAAAAGGATATTTATGTTTAATGTCTGGTAGTTTAGAAACCGATTGTCCGTAAAAATCACGGTCAAAGCGCAAAATCCGGACTTGTACCGGAATTTTGGACACATCTACATCCAACATTTTTTTATTTTTGCATGCAACAATTAACAACATAATTGTTAAACCGCTTAAAATCAATTTATTAAATACACCCTTCATGAAATATATTTTAATGCCAAAATTACAAAATGATTTGTGCTCCACAAAAAATTATTATCTTGCAATAAATTAGTACTTTAAAGCGTTTATAGTGAACTATGAAAAAAATATTTTTCTATCTTTTTATATTAACAGCCCTAAATGTTTGGAGTCAAACCAAACATTTTGATATTAAATGGCATCTCAATTCTTTTCAAAAGAATACGACTGTACAACCGGATGAATGGGTTTTGTTTCAATCTGAAAATTATCAATACAAGCCCGGCAATATTATTTTTTCACAAGTGTGGCAGAGTCCGTCTATGATAGCCCCCAAGTCTGTAAAATTAAACAATGTAAAATCAAGTCCTATTGATGCCGGAATTGTTCGGAAATTGAAATTAAAAAATTTAAAGGATCAGTTTCAGCCTAAATTAAATACATCTTATGCGCGTGATGATATTTTTGCCACTTTTGAAATCAATACAATTATCCAAAAAAACGGACAATATTACAAACTCGATGCTTTTGACGTACAATATGTATATGCATCACAAAGCCATCGCCCTCACACTCAAAATATTTATGACAGCCGTTGGGCAACAGGCAAATGGTATAAATTTAAAATCGATAAATCAGGGGTTTACAAGTTAAGCAAGTCCTTTTTAAAAAGCTTAGGACTTGATGTAAACAATTTAGACCCCCGAAAACTCAAAATTTTTGGTAACGGTGGCAAAGTAATGCCCTTAAAAAACAGCACTCCTTATCCCGAAGATATAACCGAACTAGCAATAGAAGTAGTAGGTGAACAAGACGGTAGCTTTGATAACGATGATTATATATTGTTTTATGCCCAAAGTGACAAAGAATGGTCGGCCGAATACGATTCCAATCTCAATATTTATACGAATAATACTTACTATTTTGTTCAAATTGATGATGTTGACGGCAAACGCATTCAGCCCTATCAAGCCCCTGCCGGCACACCGGTAGAAACTTTTAATCAATACAGAGCCCGAAAGTTTTATGAAAGAGATAAAACCATTTTCACCTATATGGGGCGTAAAGTCTTTGATGAACCCTTAGATTTACATGACAACAACTCAAAAACCGTACAATTTGATTTTAACAACAGAGATACTTCCAAACCGGTTTATTTCAAAATTAAAGCAGCAACCAATAAAGGGAATACAAGCTTTGATGTCAAAATTAACGGGCAATCCGCAGGACAAAAAAGTTTTAATGGTATAGGCACTTATTCTTTGGGAATAGATGGATCATTATTTGGTTATGTTACAAATTCGAATGACCCAATCAGTGTTAAGGTAACCTTTCATAATAATGGTTTTTTTGACTCCCACTTGTATTTAGAATATATCAATATCAAAGCTTATTGCCGGTTGACACAAAGCGGTAAACAATTCCGGTTTCACCACCCCGATGCCGATACCGGTAGCGGTATAGCCGCCTATCATTTTACCAATGCTACCGATATTACCAGAGTTTGGGATATTACCGATATTTATAATCCGACATATATCAACAATACCCAAAGTAGTTTTGATATTAAATTTTTAAAACAAGACCAAAAACGATTTATAGCTATAGACAAAAACGATTATTACACACCCGAAAAAATTGATAATGCGTTACAAGCCAATCAAAATTTACATCGGGATTTATTTTATCATACCGGACAATTTCAAGATTTGGATTATATCATTGTAACCCCTTCATTTTTATATGATGAAGCTCAAAAATTTGCCGATATGCACCGCCAACGCGGCATGAATGTCTATGTCGCTAAACTCAAACAAATTTATAACGAATTCGGCAACAGCCAACAAGATATTGCTGCCATTCGCAATATGGTAAAATATGTTTATAACAATGCTTCTGCACCCGATAAAAAATTAAAATTTTTAATGTTATTCGGTGACGCCTCCAATGATTTTAAAAATGTCATTCCTGAAAATCTGTTAACTAATGGTAAAAACAGCAACATTGTACCTATTTTTGAAAGTTTGAAGTGTTTCGACTTGGTTAATTCTGTAGGTTCCGATGATTTCTTTGCAATGATGGATGACAATGAGGGATTACTGACAGATCCTGTTGAAAAACCTGATATTGCAGTAGGAAGATTATTGGTGCGTGATGCAACAGAAGCCGAAGTAATATATCACAAATACCAACATTATTTGTCAGAAGATACCAAACGTAACTGGCGTACTTTTATTACGCTTTGGTCTGATGATGCTGACCCCGGACGTGCCTCCGATACCTCTTTTGTAACTAATACGGAAGCTATAGCACATAATCTCAAACTGACACATCCGGAATTTAATGTATCAAAGATTTATCAAGATGCCTATTTGCAAGTTAATACACCCGGAGGCGCCCGCTATCCCGATGCCAAACGCGACTTGTTTAACCGTTTTGAAACCGGCACTTTAATATTGGCATATATCGGGCATGGTAATCAAACAACCTTAAGTCACGAACGGATGTTAACTATGAATGATGCAAATAATTTGCATAATTTTGACAGGTTGCCCTTAATGACCACTATGACTTGTGAGTTTGCCCGTTTTGATGATGCCACACGTGAAACAGCAGCAGAACATTTGATTTGGAATGATAAAGGTGGAGTCTTAGAACTGGTATCAACCATCAGAGAAATATGGACATCTAATGCCAAAAGTATGAATACAGATTTTTATAATGCCCTATTTGGAATGGCTTACGGACAAAATGGACACATTATTAAAAACCCGGCTGAAGCCCTTCGGATGGCAAAAATTTATACCAATTCCGGTTATGGCAAATTTAACATCGCTTTTTTAGGGGATCCCGGATTTGAATTGGGTTTTGCCAAACCTAAAATTGTTTTGAACTCTATCAATAACCAACCAACCGATACACTTA
>WFZY01000201.1 GCA_015489265.1 Flavobacteriaceae bacterium
AAAAAATATAGAACAATGAAAGAATTACAACCGTTAAACGAAAATGTATTATTGGAATTAAGCGATGAGTTCGCAGAGACCAAAACAGCCTCCGGCATCATCATTCCGGACACGGCAAAAGAAAAACCTTTGATGGCAAGAGTCCATGCCATCGGCAACATCGAGAATCCCGAAATCGCCGTTGGAGATATCGTAATGTACAAAAAATTCTCCGGTACGGAAATGAAATTTGAAGGGAAAGAATATTTGTTTATTCCCTATGCCGACCTTTTGGCAAAAGTCGTTGAGACGGAAGAGATATAGCATTCCGTCTATACATTACATTTTTGACGGTGTTGCCGGCTGCTCCGGCAGCGCATATCGTGATGCAGCCGCTGCCCCAAGGGTTGGGAGCAGCGGCTGCGTTTTTTTCCGGCTGTGCAGTTATTGTGTTTGATAGATACATATCAAAAGTACACATTCGAAGAATAAAATGCACAAGGAGGAAGCATTAGAGGAAGCCACAAAAATAGTTGTTACCGGTTTATGTTATGATGAAAATTATAGAAGTACTTTGGTGAAAAATTAATGATTTTTTGTTTGGTTATGTCCACAGTTCTTTGTTAGGCACAGGCATTCTATATTTTTATATCATATTATCTTTCAAACTTGCTGCAATTAATCCTTATGGTGCAGTGGCAAGACATACTCTTTTGCAATTTTGGTTAAGTGTTGGAATTGAGCAAAATGTTAAACATTCACGAACTCAAAAGATTATATAAGCTACGTGAGTAATTGCAAATGTGTATGGCTTATGCACAGGGTGTTCTTACTTCAAAATGTATCCAATATGCCATTCGATAAAATCGGAAACTTGAAATTTATAATCTCTTAAAGTTATGCCTATAAAAAGCTTGTTATTAATGTGATATTTAAGACCTATCCTTTGATGAAAAACAGGTGTTTGATTTTTTAGTTTTTTTCGATAAATATAAAAGGCAGGTTGTAATACTAATGAGACTTTGTAAACAACCAATTCATAAGAAGGATAAATACTTAATTGCAATTTGTCTTCAAAAGGGCTTTCTAATGCCTCTAATTCGTTTTCATCTACTGCTACCTGAGCATTAAGCGCACCGTTATAAGAAGCAGATATCCCTATTCCAAATTTTGATTTGTAACCAATTTGTCTGTTAAAAACTGTGGAAAATCCAAATACAGGAAAATTTAGACCTTCATATTTTTCTATAATATTAATTTTGGCATCGTTAAAAATAACATTTTTCATCCCGGCAAAAATAGATATAAGCCATTCGTTCCTTTGTTGAAAGGGTTTGATTTCCGTTCTTGAAAAAGTCGGACACGCATCAAAACTGTATTTTACACTTATTTTTGGCGCAATAGTGTTTAATCCTTTATTTGGTTTTTTTAAAGCACCATTGGAAAAATGGGTTAAAGAAAAACCGGTTTCCATATTAAAATGTTTGTTTATATGGTAATTTAAAATTAAGCCGGCATCAATATAAAAAGATTGACCTGCTCCTAAGGCAATATTATATTTATTAGCAACCGGATCAAAAGATTTCCAGTTGAAAGTTGCACCAAAACCGATTTCATAATTTAAACTCCATTTTTTCCACCTTTTAAAAGGTGCATTAAAAAAACCGTAAATTGCGAAAGGGGTGCCAATTTCTTCGGGATTGTGAAAATCATATATAGAAAATCCCAAACCATATCTTGGATAATTAAATAGCTGCTCCCATTAATGTTTACCGACAGTTTGCTTAGAAAATTTTAGAGAAAACATTTGAAAAGCATCTATGGTGTCTTTCTCGAAATTGTTGCCTCTAATAAAATCATTGGTTGGAAAAATATAGCCATTCTGATAAGAATTTTCGATACTGTATAGATTTTGAGCAAAACTTGCCTTACTCATTAACAAATTAAGTATTGTAAATATCAATATTGAGACCTTTGGCATTTTCATAGCAACTACTAATTTAATTGTCCGGTAAATTCATTATTTGTCATTAGGTCAGTTAAGTAATTTTTACAAACTTGTAAATCAATGTTGGTAAAACAATAAAAAGCAATGGTAAAGCTACAATAAATCCTCCAATTACAGCAATGGCTAATGCTTGTTGCATTTGTGCACCGATTCCTAACCCTATTGCAAGTGGAATTAGGGCTAAAATTGCACTTAAAGCTGTCATTAAATTAGGTCGCAAACGTAAATGAATGGCATTTTTTACTGCAAAATCTTTATCGTTGTTTTCTAAATCTTTAAAGTATTGATAAACGGTAAATATTGCATTTTCGGCAATGATACCTACAATCATAATAAGTCCTGTATAACTGCTTACATTTAACGGAATATTGAAAATATAAAGCAAAATCATACTGCCACTAATACCTAATAATGAAACAAATAGAATTAAAATTGAGACTAACCATCGTTTGAAAATAAACATCAAAACCACAAAAACCAAAAGAGTTGCCAAAATTAAAATCATCATTAATTCTTTAAACGATTTTTGTTGCTGGGCATAAGCACCCCCGTATTTAATTTGATAAGTTGGCGGTAAATCTATTTTTTTAGCAAATTCAGTTTTAAGTTTAGAAATGGCAGTTCCCAAATCCAAATTTTCTAACCTTGATGTTAAGATAATTACGGGCTTTAAGTTTTCACGATTTTCGATAACATCACCCATTTGAGTTTTAATATCGCAGAAAAACGATAGTGGACGAGTTGTGCCATCGGGCAAAAATATGGCTTGTTTTTTAAGCACTTCCAGGTCGTTATCGGCAAAATCTACAAAACGCATTATTACACGTCGCATTTGCTGACCTTCCTGAATATCACCGATTTGCAAACCGGAAGTCATTGCGGCTTGGTCGGGGTTTGGGGTTGGTATTTTTGCACTACGTCCAACAGGAATACCTTCGATAATGGCTTTAAGTTGCGTGTCAAAATTAGATAAATCGATATTGTAAAGTGCTAATTTATCTTGCTTTGGTGTGAAAATTAAAGCCGGTCCTTCGGGTACCAAACCGTCATCAATATCAACAATTCCGGGAATACTATCCATTACCTTATGGCATTGGTCGGCAATGGCTTGCAGTTTTTTGTAATCATCGCCAAAAATCTTAACTTCAATGGGTTGTGCTTTTCCGATTAAATCACCCAAAAGGTCGGCAATGCGTTGCCCAAATTCAATATTAAGAACAGGAATTTTTGCTGAAATATCGTGGCGTAAATCGTTTATTACTTCTTCGGTTGATTTTGTTCTATCGTGCTTTAACTGAATGGAATAATCGCCTTCGTTGGCAGGGTGAGAACGAAACGACATTCGTATTCCTGTTCGGCGTGAATAACTTTCGACATTAGGATTTGCCAAAATCACTTTCTCCATTTCCTTGCAAAGACGGTCTGTTTCTTCGATGTTGGTTCCGGGTGGCGAATAATAGTCTAAAACTATTGAACCTTCATCAAGTTCGGGTAAAAATCCGGTTTCTAATTTTGTTGATGCAAAGTATCCTGCAAACAGCAACATCAATACGAAAGCAACAGATATTGCCGGCTTATTGAAAAACCACGCTAACCACAATGTTTTTTGTTTAGGTTTTTTCTTTGTTTTAGGTGCTTCATATCCTACAATTATATGAAATACTGGAAGTAACAACCAAGTTACCAAAAAAGAAACCACCATTGTAAGTTGCATTGTGTCAGATAAAATGCGAAAAAAACTACCTGCCAAGCCACTCATCAATCTAAAAGGAAAATGAATAACAATGGTCGAAAGCGACGAAGCCAACATTGCAGGAAACAAGAATTTTATTGACATCTGCACCACTTGATAACGGCTTTTCTCTGGAAAATCTTCGTGATTTTTGTAAATCTGTTCGATAATGACAATAGCATCATCAATAATAAGACCAACAGATGCGGCTATTGCACCAAGCGACATAATATTGATGGTAATACCGACCAAATAAAGCACTAAAAATGAGAATGCTACCGTTACAGGAATAGTTAGCAAAACTACCAAACTCGAACGCCACGAACGCAAAAACAGAATGATAACCAAAAAAGCCAAAAGCAGTCCTTCGTAAATGGTTTTCATTGTGCCATCAACACTTTCCTTAACAAAAGCCGACTGATTGTAATAGGGTTTTAGCGTATATCCTTTGGGTAAAAGTTTTTGAATTTCACGGGCTTTTTGCTCAACATTATCAGCAAAATCGGTTAGGTTTACACCGGGTTGTTTAACCAAATCTACCAAAACCGCATTGTTGCCATTGGCGTTTATTTTTACAAATTCTTGTTGCTCTTCGAGTTTAATTTCTGCAATATCTTTAAGTTTTATTATTCTGCCATTAATGTTTTTGATTATTGTATTGTTCAG
>WFZY01000202.1 GCA_015489265.1 Flavobacteriaceae bacterium
CTGTATTACTTCCCCGAAGTATAAAGCTGCAACAAAAACATCAAAATCATCACAATCATTATCATTCCCATAATATATAAAACGGCATCTTTGCTTTTCATTGGTTTAATTTTTTGACAAAGATAGGGATAAATTAAAAAAGACCTACCAGGTTTTGAAAACCTAGCAGGTCTGCAAAAATAAAATAAGGCGTTCAAAATGAACGCCTTATAAAATTTTTATGTCTAATTAAATTATTTCGCCAAGAGCGGGGCTAAAATCAGCGCTACCACCGACATTAATTTAATCAATATGTTTAAGGAAGGTCCGGAAGTATCCTTAAACGGATCTCCAACCGTATCACCGGTAACAGCGGCAGCGTGAACTTCACTACCTTTTCCGTATTTTTTACCTTTGATTTCGATACCTTCTTCCACCATTTTTTTGGCGTTATCCCAAGCACCACCGGCATTAGATTGGAAGATAGCCATCATCACACCGGTAACGGTAACACCGGCAAGCAAACCGCCAAGCATTTCGGCACCACCTAAAAACCCAACAATTGCAGGGGTCAATACGGCAATCAAACCGGGCATCAACATTTCACGAATAGAAGCTTTGGTCGAGATAGCCACACATTTTTCATATTCGGCTTTACCATCGGCTTTGTCAAAGACTGCTTTGTCTTCAGTAGACCATTTATCTTCATCAACGCCTTCGTTTTTTTGCATGATTTTAAGCGCATTTTTCAGTTCGGGGATATTATGGAATTGACGTCGCACTTCATCAATCATATCTTCTGCAGCACGTCCTACGGCATCCATAGCCATAGATGAGAATAAGAACGGTAGCATACCACCAAGCAATAAACCACCCATTACTTTGGGGTTGGAAATATCAATCACATCGATACCGGCTGTGTGCATAAAAGCAGAGAATAAAGCCAATGCCGTTAAAGCTGCCGAGCCAATAGCAAACCCTTTACCGATAGCGGCAGTTGTATTCCCAACGGCATCAAGTTTATCGGTTCTTTCACGCACTTCTTTGGGTAAGTTCGCCATTTCGGCAATCCCGCCGGCATTGTCAGCGATAGGTCCGTAAGCATCAACGGCTAATTGAATACCCAAGTTGGACAACATACCGATAGCGGCAATAGCAATACCGTATAAACCGGCATAATGATAAGCACCGATTATGGCAATCACAATAAAGATAATCGGCCACAAAGTCGATTGCATACCGACGGCTAAGCCCGAAATAATGTTAGTAGCCGGTCCGGTAGTAGATTGTTTTACGATTTTCAATACCGGTTTTTTGCCGGTTCCGGTATAATATTCGGTAATCATACCGATGGCTACACCCGATAATAAACCCAAAACAATGGCAATAAAAACACCCATAGCGGTATATGTTTTGTCACCCACTTGCCATGATTCCGGCAGATAATTCATTACGATAAAATAAGTCGCAATAATCATCAAAATAGCGGCAATGATTTCACCGGTATTCAAAGCTTTATGCGGACTGCCACCGTCTTTAACTTTGACAAAGAAAGAGCCAATGATGGAAGTAATAATTCCGGTAGCAGCTAAAATCAAGGGTAATAAAACGGCATTCAGTGCATGATCACCGGTAAAACCGCCTGTTCCGATAAATACAGCGCCTAAAACCATAGCCGATACAATAGAACCGACATAAGATTCAAACAAGTCGGCACCCATACCGGCAACATCGCCTACGTTGTCACCAACATTATCGGCAATCGTAGCAGGGTTTAGCGGGTGGTCTTCGGGGATACCGGCTTCTACTTTACCGACCAAGTCGGCACCGACATCAGCGGCTTTGGTATAAATACCACCACCGACACGGGCAAACAAAGCAATAGATGATGCTCCGAAAGAAAATCCGGTAATCACGGTAATGACTTTATGAATATCCCAATCTAATCCCGAATAGATTAAGAATAATAGTGTCAATCCGGTTACACCCAAACCGACAACTGCCATTCCCATAACACTACCACCGGTAAAAGCTACTTCAAGAGCTTTGCCTAAGCTGGTTCGGGCGGCATTGGTGGTTCTGACATTGGCATTGGTTGCCACACGCATCCCGATAAATCCTGCCAAAGCGGAACTCAAAGCCCCCATAATAAAGGAAACCCCAACCAACCAAGACGATTCTTTTGAGTCGGCAGAAAAAGCCAAAAGTCCGAAGACAACGGCTACAAATATCCATAATACTTTATATTCTGCCATGAGAAAAGCCATGGCACCTTTGCGGATGTGTTGGGATATACTTTTCATTCTATCAGTCCCAACTTCTTGTTTGGCTACCCATACAGAGCGCCAATACGTAAATAATAAGGCGATAATACCAATCGCCAAGACTACATAAATAATGTTTTGAGTCATTTTTAGTTCGTTTTTTTAGTTCTTTTGCAAAAATAGATAAATTAATGTATTTTTAAGCAATTTTGCGTTTTTTGTTGTCGTTAACTGCAAAAAATTGGCTGATTTGTATTATTAAAGCGTTGATTTTTTACTTTTACCAAAATTATAACACAATATATGTTACTTATCAAACCTATACATTATATTTATTATTCCAATTTGAGTGTTGCAGAATTGAAAAAGGCACTTTCAGACGAACTCACACCAACCAATATGATTCCGCAAAAATATTATTATGGGATTCAGTTTGACGGCGACTATCATCCGGATGGTAGTTTTGTAATTAAAAAAACCGATTGGAATGCCCGGTGCTTTAAACCGCGTATATATGGAAAAATAGTAGATGAAAAAAATGAAACTAAAATTGACATCAAGATAAAACCACAATTTTGTTGTTTATTATTTATAGTTATATGGTATTTGATAATAGCCTTCTTATTATTCAATTTTTTTAAAGAATTAATTATTGAACAACAAGCCAATGGTGTAATACTTTTTGCAGCTATGATTATTTTTTTAATAATACGTTTAACCAAAGAAGCATTTAAAAACATGGCCGAAAATTTAATTACACCATTAATCGCCTTGTTAGATGCCAAAAGTTACTATCGACAAGATTAATCAAAACAAAACTTTTGTCCTAAAAATTTTACGGAACATTCCCCCTGATAAGGGGGTTAGGGGGTTTGACGCACACGATTTATTTTTTAGGGACATTTTGTTTTGGGGTTAATTTTATCCCGTCCATTTTAAATGAAATGATTTAGATGTGGCAAATTTTTTTCGCGGGATTTTTCCCCCGCATCCGTAGAGACGCCCAAATTGGGCGTCTCTACGAATGAACGAAACCAACAAAACAATAAACCACGCAACAAAAACCACAACCCCGAATGGAAACAGGGAACCATTGGTGTAATAATAAACCAATACAAACGCATTTGCACCATCAAATCCCGCGAAATTTTCCCCAATTTCGCCTGGCAACGAAATTACCACGACCGCATTATCCGCAACGATGACGAATTAAACCGCATCCGCGAATACATTATCCTAAACCCGCAAATGTGGGAACGCGACCGCAACAATCAGGGATTGTGGTTGTGAATTTTCGCGGGGGATTTTTGCCCCGCGCCCGCCGTCGCCGTAGAGACGCGATGCATCGCGTCTCTACAAAAAAAAATTTGACAAAACAAAAAAAATACATAAATTTGTTGTAAAGATGCCCAATTGGGCATCTGCAACCTAAATAATCATTTAAATATCAACCAAATGAAAAACCCATTCAAAAAATCACCGGAACATCATGAAACCAACGCACCCGTAAAGACGCCCAATTTGGGCGTCTCTACGCCACCACCATTATTACAAAAATTTCGCGGGTTTTTCCGCAACCGCCTTTTACAAATCGCTGCTACCGCGGGATTGACCATCGCCGCAACCCAAAAAATGCGCGGACAAATCAACCCCGATTTTGCTGCAGGCAAATACAACACTATCGAAACGGTTGTGGACTACAACGGACCAGCCAGCGATATTGAAGCCCAATACCATGCCAACGACGCCTCTACCCAATACTCGTGGTCGCAAAGCATCGAAACTGAATGCCTCAACCCCGAAACCCATGTCAACGGCAACGCTAATGTCCCCGCCAGCGTTTTGGTCGCGGGGAATATGAATCAAACTTCCGCGAATTATAGGGCTTATGTACGAAATAATCCTCCCTATGATAACGGCAACGGCCGCCCCAACTCCAGCGACGACCGCCGGGGCTATGTTTACCAGTTGCAGGTGAATATGGATGCCTACGGGGCAACCTTAGGAAATGGGACAAGTTATTCCACAGCTGTTTATGACGCCTACGCTATAAACTATAGCGATGATGTTCAACAAATCATCCACACCCACGAAATCAACGGACACGGTTTGGGCTTATTCCACCCCGACGCCACCACCTTTGACATGGAGGTGGATTTTGATGAAGATGGAACATATTGTTGTACTCAAACTGCCAAATCTGTTATGTCGGACGGACAACTTAGTGGCTCATATAGTCAATTAATGACCTGCTCAGCAGAAAACCGCACCGATATTGCTCCAGATGGCTATGTTTATTCAACTTTGTATACTGTTTCAGCACGGACATTGCCCGCGAATTTAGATAACAGCTCCAGCGGCGACCGCTCGCTGGACAAACTCCACGACCGCCTCATGATTGGGGGTATTATCCACGACCGCGTCAAAGAAAGGGAGGTTCCCGCGAACCAGAAAATTGAAAATATTCCGTTTAACTACAGCATCAACGGAACCATCCTCACGGTGCAAAATTTCGCGGGATTTGATGCTTTGACCAATCCTAACAACGGACTTCCCGAAGACTGCCAAGTCTTTATCTACAATGCCAACGATACTACCGA
>WFZY01000203.1 GCA_015489265.1 Flavobacteriaceae bacterium
AATAGCGGTAGGCAAATTCGGGAGCTATATATTTACCGAGTTTGTTGATTTTGATAACCAATTCTACTTCATAGTGAAAATCTTGTGCAAAATCAGGCAAAACCAATGGATTTCTGTTTGGTAAAATCGCTGTATCCGGTTTGATAAATAAAACCGGTTCGGCAGGTTTTTCGTTTTGCAATTCGCTGATATGTTTGGCATAATTTCGCCCGACACAAATTATTTTCATGAGTTTTGTTCTTTTAAGTTGATGATAAAAGCAAAGTCACGCGCCGTATCTTTTAAAGATTTGAAGCGTCCCGATGCCCCACCATGTCCGCTATCCATATCGGTATGAAGCAACAAAATCCGGTCGTCAGTTTTTAGTTCCCGCATCTTTGCAACCCATTTTGCCGGTTCCCAATACTGTACTTGCGAGTCGTGCAATCCGGTTGTAACCAATAAATTCGGATAGGGTTTTGCGCCAACATTATCATAGGGCGAATACGATTTGATATAATCATAAAAGCGTTTATCATTGGGATTGCCCCATTCGTCATATTCACCGGTTGTTAATGGAATTGTCTCATCGAGCATGGTTGTTACGACATCGACAAAAGGCACTTGTGCAACCACCCCGTTAAAGAGTTCCGGCGCTTGATTGATAACCGCACCCATTAACAACCCGCCTGCTGAACCACCCATAGCATAGAGTTGTTCAGGGGAACTATATTGTTTGTCAATCAAATACTTGGCTACATCGACAAAGTCGTTAAAGGTATTCTTTTTTTTCAGCAATTTGCCGGCTTCGTACCAAGGTCGTCCTAAATATTCACCACCACGAATATGAGCAATAGCAAAAATAAATCCCCTATCTAATAACGACAACCGATTGGTACTGAACCCCGGATCAACGGTAATACCATAGGCGCCATAACCATATAAAAGCAGCGGATTGGTTTTTGTCAAATCGGTATTTTTGTGCCAAACCATTGATACGGGGACCATTACACCGTCACGCGCAGGTACCCAAATGCGTTGTGACCGATAATTGTTTTTATCAAACTGACCATCAGGAATCTCTTGTTCCTTTAAGACTACTTGACTGTGCTTATCAATATCAAACTCGATAACCGATGACGGCGTGGTCATGGAATTGTAAATAAAACGAAATTTATGCGTGTTCATTTCCGGATTGTAAGCAGAGAAAACGCTATAAGTTTCTTCATCAAAATTGAGATAAAAATCAGTATTTCCGGTGATAACCCGCAGTTTGTTCAAACCCTTTTCACGTTCTTGCAGTAATATAAAATCATTAAAAATATCGACATCTTCCAACATGACACCGGGACGATGCGGAATAAATTCTTCCCAATCTTCCATATTTGTTTGATTTACGGAAGTTGTCATCAATTTAAAATTAACGGCATCATCTTTATTGGTCAAAATATAAAACCGGTCATTGCGATGGAAAAGATTATACTCAACCCCACGTTGTCGCGGGGCAAAAATTTTAAACTTTTCTTCGGGATTATTAGCATCTAAATATTGATATTCGGTAGTTAAAGTGCTAAACGAAGCGATATAAATATACCGGTTGCTTTTGCTTTTGGTCACAAAGACATCAAAAATTTCATCGGTTTCTTCATAAATTAATTGGTCGTTTGCCGGTTGCTCTCCAAATTTATGTCTGTAAATTTGATAAGCCCGAAGCGTTTCAGGGTCTTTTTTGGTATAAAATATATAGCGATTATCATTGGACCAAACCGCACTGCCTGTAGTGTTTTCTATTTGAACATCTAACACCTTACCGGTTTGTAAATCTTTGATTTTCAATACATATTGACGCCTTCCGGTCGTATCTTCCCCAAAAACGGCATAGCGGTTATCCGGACTGACTTCAATACCGGTCAGCTTGTAATAACTATAACCAGACGCCATTTGGTTGACATCAAACAAGATTTCTTCGGGTGCATCTAACTGTCCTTTGCGACGGGTATAAACCGGATATTCTTTGCCTTTAAAATATTTGGTTTGATAATAATAACCGTTCTCATATACCGGCACTGACTCGTCTTCTTGTTTGATTCGGGCTTTCAGTTCTTCAAACAAACGCTTTTCAAGTGTTTTGTATCGGGTGGTTTGTGCTTCAAAATACCGGTTTTCTTCTTCAAGATAATTTATCACTTCGGGATTATCGCGCTCGCGTAACCAATAATAGTTGTCAATGCGCACATCACCGTGCTTTTCCAGTTTAACGGGATTTTTCTTTGCTTTTGGTGGGGCAATTTTTGCAGTTTTTGTCATATTTGAACGGTTATCTGATGATATGGTTATTTGATGAATTAAGGATTTATTGTGATACAATATTTGTTTTATACATATTAGTCTGCTTATAGCTTCAAACTATATCCCTGCTCATCAATTGAGGAATTGATGATTTATTCTGTTTATTAAGATATCAAGGTCTTTAATGTTTATTCGCTACTTCAAATTATACTTCTACATACAATTTGAGGAAATGATGATTTTTCAACATAAAAAATTAAGAATATTTAGAAACGTATATCTTAATGAAAATCTTATTATCTTTAATATTTTATTTTAATGGTTTTACTTCTCAAGTTTCAATTTTGTTACCCAAAGTTTATTCTCATTTTCAATTATTAACAAGCAACTTACTATTAATAATCCCGATTCATTCTTCATCGAGACGTCACTGCGTTTAGCTTTCTACTTATGTTTCTTCTTCTAAAAAATCATCTAAATCTCTACGGTCTTTTTTGGTCGGTCTTCCAGTTCCTTTCTTACGATAATAATCTTTGGCAAGTTTGAGCAACTCTTGATTTTCAAAAACTTCTTTGGGCGTTTGATCTTTGATATATTGCGGTACCAATTTGGCTCCTACTCTACTTTTTGGAGTATCTAAAACCAAAATCCGGTACGTAATTTGATTTTTTCTAACATCTAATTGGTCACCACCGAACACTTCTTTTGACGGCTTTGCAATAACGCCATTTATCCGCACATGTCCTTTTTTAATAGCATCAGCAGAAACATTCCGTGTTTTATAAAATCGCACTGCCCATAAAAACTTATCTATCCGCATAGTTTTAAAAATTTGTTAAGCTTGACACAAAAATAAATAAAAATTGTATCTTGCAAGCCATAATTATTATCTGTTTCAAACAAAATTAATAATTTGAACAAACCACTTAAATCAAACCACAAATTTATGACAATTAGAATTTTAGCTATTATAGGTTTATCAATGTTTTTAATGGCATCATCTTGTAAAAAAGATGAACCGGCACCTGAAATTAAAATTAAAGATCGTGTTAAAGAATATAATGATGTAGAAAAGGACTCTATAGAATCTTATATGCAAACACATTATTATACCTTAGATGCCCAATACAATGTCACAGTTGATACAATCGATCCTGCCGGTTCACAAACCTCTATTTGGGATGATCCTAACCTGCAAACACTTCAAGTAACTGACCCCAAAGTCGATAACTTGGTCTATGATTTGTATTACATTCCGTTTAGAACAGGTGATAACAAACAAATTCATAAAATAGACAAAGTGCTAGTGGCTTATAAAGGTTGGCTGTTAAATAATGAAGTATTTGATGAAAAAATTGACAATCTTCCGATATGGTCCGAATTAAGCCAAGTTATCAAAGCATGGCAAGAAGTTTTACCCCAATTTAAAGACGGCACTTATACAGATAATGGTGATGGCACCTTCACCTTTTCCGGTTATGGCGCAGGCATGTTGATTACACCTTCCGGTTTGGGATATTACCAAGTGGCAAATAATCATATTCCGGCTTATTCACCCTTGGTGTTTTCATTCAAAACTTTTGTCGATGACGATGATTTAGACAATGATCATGTCAAAAATATAGATGAAGATCTTGA
>WFZY01000204.1 GCA_015489265.1 Flavobacteriaceae bacterium
ACATATGATCATTTATTTAGTGATTCAAATATAAAAATAAAATTGCCGCAATTTACAAAAAAACACGAAAAGGATATATGGTTTTGTTATAAAAATACAGGAAATCATAAAGAAAAAATAATAATAATTGCATATTGTTAATAAATATTTAATGTTAGTTTTTTTAATGTTAAGAATACATTTTATCCTTTATTCTTTAAAAAAATATTTTTTTGATTTTAACATTTTTTGTATCTTTGTGCCAAGTTGGGAATAAGCCGAAAGCCCAATTAAAAATAAACAGTAGGCACTAATTAAAAATTATTAACTTAAAAACTTATTATTATGAAAAAAGGATTATTAGTTATTTTAATTGCTTTATTTGCAATGTCGAATGTTAATGCACAGTTCTCTCTTGGAGGTGGAGCGACAATGTTTAGTGATGTAACGGGCTTTGAATTAAGAGTCAATTACGCTGTAAATGATCAAATTTCTGTTGTTCCGTTTTTTGATTCATTTTCTGGTATTAGCATGTATGGTTTAGATGGTCATTATAGCTTAGGGGACCCGGAAGCTTTTGATTTCTACCCCTTATTAGGTTTAAACATGATTAGTTTTTCAGGTTCCTCACATACAGGATTTGAAGCTGGTGGCGGTTTGACTTATTCGCTTTCTGACAACTTAAAACTTTATGGTGAACTAAGATACATCAATCATGTATACGGGGCTACCGCAATTTCTGCTGGTATTTTATATCAGTTATAAGAAAAAAAAACAGGTAGAAATTTCTACCTGTTTTTTTATGCAAAAAATTCAGATAAAATATCCCCAAACTCATCAAACCTATACCCCTTTTGTACCAAATACCGGATTATTTTTTGTTTAGCTTGATAGGTTGCTTTATCAGATAATGACCGGCGTTTTTTCTCAATCAATTCTTTTATAGTCGTTTGATAATCGGCTTCATCAATCTCGGTTAAAGCAGTTGCAATTAGGTTAGCATGAATTTGATGTTGCTTTAAACCTTGAATGATTTTTTGCTTACCCCACCGGTTTTGATAAAATTTACCCCGTACATACGCACGCGCAAAACGTTCTTCATTCAAAAAGTTTTCTTTAATTAAAAACAACATAATGGCATCAATAGCTTCCGGAATCATTCCCATTTCCCGTAGTTTTTTTTCGACTTGATAGTGCGACCGTTCTTGGTAGGCGCAATAACGCGCCATTTTTTGTTTGACTTCATCAATGCTGTAATAAGCCATTCCTGTTATTTTTCAGATACGTTATGATTTCAAAGTCATAATCATTATGTTCATTTTTCGCAAATCGTTGTTTTTCGACAACTTTCCATTGTTTCCAATCTATATTCGGCATAAATGTGTCCGCTTTGCTGTCATAACTAACATGGGTTATAATCAATTTATCAACCATATCCAAACTTTGCCGGTAAATACTGGCACCGCCAATAATAAAAATTTCCTTCCCGGTTATAGTCGCTTGCTTAATGGCTTGCTCTAAATTTTGAACGGCACAAATATCGTAAACAGGCAACTTTTCAGGTTGGGATGTCACGACAAAATTTAAGCGATTGGGTAATGCCTTACCAATACTGTCAAAAGTTTTGCGTCCCATGATAACCGGATGTCCTGATGTTAGTTTTTTAAAATTTTTTAAATCATCACGCAAATGCCACGGCATGGTACCGTTTAACCCGATTTGATTGTGACGCCCCATTGCTACAATAATGCTGATGTTTTGTTTTATTGGTTGATACATTCTTAAATTTTTGATTCTATGGCAAATTTAGTGATTATTGAGGAAATGAGGATGTATTGTGCTTCGTAGAATAAACTGTTGTTTAATGATTGTTTAGGCTTCCATACAACATTCTACTTCTAATTTGATGAGTTGAGGAAGTAGGTCACGGAGCTTGCCGAATCACGGACACTGAGTGTCCTTTGCAACACAGGAGCAAAGAATGTACCGAAGTGTCAGATTTTAGATATTTACGTTGCTTCATAAAATACTTGTTTTTTGATGTTTAGTGTCATTTCGAACTTAGTGAGAAATCTCAATATTCATTTCAGATTATTTTGAACCATATAAGGTCATATAAGCTATTACCTTTTGTGTCCTTATGTGTCTTTTATGGTTTTGGTCATTTCAAATTCAGTTACTGAACCCCACCTGTTAATTTTCAATTAAATCTTTTACCCTAGCTTTTTGCAATTTTATCAAATATCCGCTAAATATTTGCATATTTCCAATAAAAAACGATTTATTGGCTTGGTAAAATAATTTATTCGTAATTCATAAATGACATTCGACAAAAACTTATATATTAGCAGTTGTTTTGTCGCATTTTGAATGTTTTTTGATATTTCAAAGTATTTTTCGGTAAAACTCATTTTTCTCAAATTTGCATAAAAACTATTATATATGAAACTAAAAATTATCACTGTTATTGGTTTATTATTTCCGGCTCTTAATTTTGCACAAGAAGCCGCAGAAAAAGGGATTGATCAACGGATTGAAGAAATGTTTAAACCTATTTCCGATTTTTGGACAGGCTTGGTTTTTACTAAAATACATTTAGCCGGATATGGCATTCCTATTGTGTTGATTTTATTGATTTTAGGTGCGGCATATTTTACCTTATACTTTCGTATTCCGCAATTCAAATTATTTAAAACTGCTATAAAAGTGGTTGCCGGCAAATATGATGATATTGACCATCACGGGTCAGACACACTGGCGGGGGACCCTACGCCTAATGATGACGAAGATATTCCAGAAACTATTGCGGTTGAAGGGCATCACGGCGAAGTTTCACACTTTCAAGCTTTATCGGCGGCTTTATCCGCAACGGTGGGTTTGGGAAATATTGCCGGTGTGGCAGTTGCTATTGCTATTGGCGGTCCAGGTGCGACTTTTTGGATGATACTTGCCGGATTATTGGGGATGGCTTCTAAATTTACCGAATGTACGCTCGGTGTTAAATACCGCGACATCGGCGAGGATGGCACGGTATATGGCGGTCCGATGTATTACCTGAAAAAAGGCTTTGCTGAGTTAGGTCAAGGAGCATTCGGAAAATTCTTGGCAGTCTTTTTTGCCATTATGGTTGTCGGTGGGTCTTTTGGTGGTGGTAATATGTTTCAAGCTAATCAATCAGCGGCACAGTTTAAAAAACTGTTTGATATTACCAATCCCAATGCCGGTTCATATTTCGGAATTGTTTTAGCGATTATCGTAGGAATTGTTATCATCGGTGGGATTAAACGTATTGGAAAAGTAGCTGAAAAAATTGTGCCTTTTATGGCGGTTTTATATGTAGGAGCCGCTATCATCATTTTGGTTTTAAATCTCGGATTATTACCCGAAGCTTTTAAGCAGATCGTTACGCAAGCTTTTACACCGGCAGCCGGTTTAGGAGGTTTTATGGGGGTGTTGATACAAGGTTTTCGTAGAGGTACTTTCTCTAACGAAGCCGGTGTCGGGTCGGCAGCTATTGCCCACTCAGCCGTACGAACCAAATATCCGGCGAGCGAAGGAATTGTTGCTTTGCTTGAGCCCTTTATCGATACGGTAGTCATCTGTACAATGACAGCTTTAGTGTTGATTATCACTAACTTAAAATATGGTTTATTTAACTACGGGGACGGCTCGCTAGACGGTAAAGGCGTCGAATTGACCGCTACGGCTTTTGATGCTGTGATTCCGCATTTCTCTATTATTTTGACTATTGCGGTTATTTTGTTTGCTTTTTCAACCATGTTATCTTGGTCTTATTACGGTTTACAAGGTTGGAAATTTGTTTTCGGTCGCAGCAAAACCGCCGATTTGGTTTATAAATTATTGTTTTTGTTTTTTGTATTTGTCGGTTCATCTGTCAAATTGGGCTCTGTCTTAAACTTTTCAGACGCTATGATTTTTGCCATGGTCTTTCCCAATGTCATCGGCTTGGTCTTTTTGGCACCTAAAGTCAGGGAAGAACTGAAAAAATATTTAAAAGCAATTAGAGAAAAGAAGTTAAAGCATTAGTAGAATGTACCAAGTGCAACATCTAACACCGGTCACTTCGGTACGTCCCGACTAAGGTCGGGACACTCAGTGACCTACCTTGCAGAGCCATAGGTGGCTGAGTGACCCGACGAAGGAGGGGTGTACCGAAGCCACCGAAGCCACCGGTCATCAAATAACAAATAACCATAAATAAAATGAACCTACTGTCCTTCTTGCCGGATTTTAACCGTTCGCAACGCAGGGGTATCTTGTTGCTTTTAAGCTTCATTTTTATAGGACAAATTGCCATTTGGGTTTTTGATAACAATGCTTTAACACCTGTAGAAACATCTAAAATTCCACCGGATTTACAAAAACAATATGATTCATTAAAAAAAATAGCTTTACAAAAACAACAACCTAAAATTTATCCGTTTAACCCTAATTATTTAAGCGATTACAAGGGCTATTTTTTAGGAATGACCCCGCAACAAATTGATAAAATAACGGCTTTCAGACAAACAGGACGCTACTTTCAATCTAAACAAGAATTTAAACAAGTAGCCGGATTGTCTGATTCCTTGTTTCAAAAATTATTGCCATACATCAAAATTCCGGAATATAAATTTAAAAACAATTCATTTCAAAATAAACACAAGTTATTGAAAACCAACGATATTAATCTGGCAACAGCCGAAGATTTACAAAGTGTTAACGGCATTGGTCCGGTGCTATCTAAACGGATTGTCAAATACCGCAACGCCATAGGTGGTTTTCATAGCTGGACGCAACTACAAAAAGTTTACGGATTGGAATCTGATGTTATTGCTAAAATCAAACGAAAATTTATTTTAAAATCAAGTACAAAATCGATTGAAAAGCCGGTTGTTAAAAAACCCATCAACACGGCAACAGCAAAAGAATTGCAACGAGTTTATGGTATAGGCGAAAAATTAGCCGGTCGAATTATCAAATACCGTGAATCCATAGGCGGGTTTACCATAAAAGAACAAATGAATGCCGTTTATGGACTTCGTCCGGAAACCATTGAACAACTTTGGAAAAATTTTAAAATTGTTCATCCGGCAAATATTTCCTTAAAAATTGATTTGAATGATGCCAATATCAAAGAACTGGCAAAAAATCCGTATATTACATACCAATTGGCAAAAAAAATCGTTTCGTATAGAACTTTACACGGGGCTTTTCATAATTTTGTAGATTTATTAAAAGTTCCGGACTATCCGGCAGATAAACACAAACTGATAACACTCTATTTAAAACTATAATATGATGATGAATTTTGAACTAACGGAAGAGCAAAAGCACATTGCACAAGCAGTCAGAGATTTTAACAAACAATATATTGCGCCCTATTATATGGAATGGGACGAAAAACAAATTTTTCCTATTGATTTGTTTCATAAATTGGGTGAATTAGGTTTTATGGGTATCGTCATTCCCGAAAAATACGGTGGATCTGGTTTATCATATCAAGATTACGTGACTATTGTTGACGAATTATCACAACAAGACCCATCGATAGGTTTATCTGTTGCCGCACATAACTCACTTTGTACGAATCATATTTACGAATTTGGAAATGAAGAACAACGTATGCGTTGGTTACCCAAATTGGCATCAGGCGAATGGATAGGTGCTTGGGGACTGACCGAACACAATACCGGTTCTGACGCCGGCAGTATGAGCACAACAGCTGTTGAAGACGGCAATTATTATGTGTTAAACGGTGCTAAAAATTTTATCACGCACGGTATCAGCGGCAATGTTGCCGTGGTCTTGGCACGAACCGGCGAAAAAGGTGCCCGCCGTAATGTGACTGCTTTTGTAGTAGAACGCGGCACCACCGGATTTTCAGCCGGTAAAAAAGAAAACAAACTGGGTATGCGCGCCAGCGAAACAGCCGAAATGATTTTTGACAATTGCCGTGTGCCGAAAGAAAATATTTTGGGGGAAATCGGCGATGGCTTCGTGCAAGCGCTTAAAATATTAGATGGCGGCCGGATTTCCATAGGCTCTAATGCTTTAGGAACGGCTAAAGGTGCTTATCATGCTGCCTTAAAATATGCCCAAGAACGCGAGCAATTCGGTCGTCCTATTAGTCAGTTTCAAGCCATTGCTTTCAAATTGGCAGATATGGCTACGGAAATTGAAGCAGCAGAATTATTGATTCGCAAAGCGGCTTACTTAAAAGATACCAAACAAAACTTGACCAAACTCGGTGCTATGGCAAAAATGTATGCTTCCGAAGTGAGTGTCAAAGTTGCAACAGAGGCAGTGCAAATACATGGCGGTTACGGTTACACCAAAGATTTTCCGGTCGAGAAATTTTATCGCGATAGTAAATTGACTACCATAGGTGAAGGCACTACCGAAATACAAAAATTGGTTATTTCCAGACAAATTTTAAAATAGATGATAAACTACCATATAAGACCGGCAACCGAACAAGATTTTGAAGCCGTTTTGGGCTTGATAAAAGAACTGGCACTGTTTGAAAAAGCACCCGAAAAAGTTACCAATACGGTAGCACAAATGAAAGCCGAGCAAGATTATTTTCAAGTATATGTGGCTGAAAAAGATGATGGCGAAATCATAGGTTTTGCTTTATTTTATTTTGTGTATTACACTTGGGTAGGCAAGTCGTTATATCTTGACGATTTGTATGTCAAAGAGACCTATCGCGGACAAAAAATCGGGTCTAAATTACTTGATAAAGTGATCGAAACAGGGCGACAAAATAACTGCAAACGTATCCGTTGGCAGGTTTTGAATTGGAATAAACCTGCCATTAATTTTTATAAAAAACTCGGTGCCTATTTAGATGATGAATGGATTAATTGTGATTTGGAATAAATTTTGTATTATTTTTGTATCAAAACTATTAACTTAATAAACAATATCAAATGAAATTCAAATTTTTACTATTTATTTTAATTATTTGGCAAACAGGAATAAGTCAAGTTGGGGTAGGAACCGGTTTTGTAGGTAAACAAAAAAGATTAGGAAAAAAACACCAAGCTAATGTAAAACATAAATTAGAAGATTTTAAAAAAACGAAAACCATTTTTATCCTATCCAATGTTTATGATAAGCCGACTTATGATAGTATCTTAAAAGCCGGTTGGCATGTTACACCTTTTGAGGTTGTAAAACAAAAAGATTTTAGTTTTAATGATTATGCCGGCAACCAATATTCTTATGCCTTTTTAGATTGGGAACAAGTAGAATTCATGAAAAATAATGAACCTACCGGTAATGCGATAGTGCGTGCATATATAGAAATATTTATGTATGATTTTGATAATATCAAAAAACAGTTATCAAAATTATCAAAGAAAAGGAGAGCCAAAAAATTAGTAGATATTTTTGAGCAAAACAAAAAGCTCGTTGCCCGTTTTTTCTTATATCCAACCGGAGATTTCGCTAGTTTTATGGTAAAAAATGATCCAAGTAAAAATAATGATGTAAATAAAAAACTATACAATGAAGACCTACTTTATAATTATAAACCCGGTTTTTTAAAAAATTATTTTCAAAAAGTCAATAACTTAATTCAAAAAGACCAAGTTTATTGGATGTATGTAAAAAATCCGGAATATTTACCGGAACTCAAAAATTTAAAGAAAAAAACTTTATATGTTCCGGATTTTGTAGCAAGAAAATTTAATGGGCTGGAAAGAGAAGCAAAACCGAGCAAAGCCTTTTTGGATAAAATATTTAAAAACTATGATTTCAAATATAAAATGATTAGTTCCGATGAATTGAATAAAAAAATTATGAACAATGAGCCCATTTATTATTTAATGTATGTAAGGGCAAGTTCAGAGCGTTTTGTTTCGGTTGTTAATGCGCGAACCGGTGAAATTGTTTATAGAGCATATCATAAGTTTGGGTATGAATTAAAACCAAAACACATTAGCAAATTGAATAAAGCCATTCAAAAAGCGGCAAAAAATTAACCGGCAAAACATGTTTTTCAAAAAAATGTGTATCTTTGCCACTCATAATTAAGTATTAACCAACAAAAAGAGGTGTAAAACTATGTTGATCATACCCGTAAAAGAAGGAGAGTCTATTGACAGAGCTTTGAAACGTTTCAAACGTAAATTTGACCAAACCAAAACCATGCGTCAAATCAGAGAGCGTAAACAATTTACCAAACCATCTGTCAAACGCAGACAACAAATCCTGAAAGCGAAGTATATCCAACGGCTTCGCGATATGGAAGATCAATACTAAACGCGTTTTAGTAAACTGATTACTATCAGCCGTCCCGACAAAAGTTAGGACGGCTGGTTTTTTTGTATTTTAAAATATATTGCTTAACTTCGTTTATTCACAGACCAAAAGTATAATGTTACAAGAGCAATTTCTGACCTATCTGCAAAAAGAAAAAAACTATTCGGCTTTAACGCTAAAAGCTTACCGGAAAGATTTATCCGATTTTGATGCTTTTTTAAACCAGATAAATTCCGAAATAAAAACTGCAACCGCCAAAGATATACGCTTGTGGATAGCACACCTGTCGGAACAAAATTTATCAGAGAAAACCATCAATCGTAAAATAGCCGCCTTAAAAAGTTTTTATAAATTTTTACAAAAAACCGGTACAATTAAACAGAATCCGGCTGTACAAATTAGCAGTTTAAAAGTACATCGTAAAGTGCCGGTACCGTTTTCAACCGGCGAAATGCATGATTTGTTAGATGCAGAATTGTTCCCCGATGATTATGAAGGAGTCAGAGATTATGCCTTAATCAGCTTGTTGTACACTACCGGTATTCGTCGGGCAGAATTGATAAATCTCAAAACCAAAGATATCGATTTTCATAAAAAAGCGTTAAAAGTAACCGGCAAGCGTAATAAGCAACGTATCATTCCGTTATTAATAAATACAATAGACGGCTTAAGAAAATACATTGCCGTAAAAACAGAATTTTTTGCCGGCAAACCGGTCGACGATTATGTGTTTTTGACTAAAAAAGGCAAAAAAATGTATGATGTTCTTGTATATCGCATCATTAATTCGTATCTTAGTAGAGTTAGTGTCAAGCACAAAAAAAGTCCGCATATGTTACGGCATACTTTTGCAACGCATTTGCTCAATAATGGTGCAGACCTTAATTCCATTAAGGAATTGTTGGGACACAGCAGTTTGGCAGCCACGCAAGTATATACGCACAGCAGTATTCAAGAATTGAAAAATGTATATCAAAATACACATCCGAGAAGTAAAAAATAACATATTAATTTAAAACCAAGGGCTATGAAAGCAATTTATCAAGCAACCAATTTTGACGCCGATCAAAAATTAATCAATTTTATCCAAAAAAAATTAGACCGTTTGGATAGTTTCTTTGACCGTGTTATTGAAGCGGAAGTATTTTTAAAACTCAACAATACCGGCAAAGCAAACAAAACAGTCGAAATAAAAATTGGTATTCCCGGCAACGATATCGTAGTGTCAAGAGATGCTGAAACCTTTGAAAAAGCCATGGACTTGGCATATGACGTCTTAAAAAGACAACTGCGTAAACAAAAAGAAAAAATTAAACGATAAACTTTATCATTATTTATAAAAAGCTGTCCTTTTGAGACAGCTTTTTTATACCGATTACCTGTATAATCACGCTAGGTACTTTCCCCCCGGCACATTTAAATTCTTCAAATTTGATCATCCTTTTTATTTACACCGATTTTCTTTACCTTTGAACCTGAATTTAGTTACCCTAAAATTATATTATGATGACAAAAAAATTATTTACCGGCTTGCTATTACTAAGTATCAGCATAGGATTTGGACAAAAACTACATAAACAAGATTTGCTTAACTTAGAAAAAGAGATTTATAACCACGCCTTAAAAAATTATGATTTGGATGCTGCCAAAAATGCCGTCTATCATATTATTGCATTAGAAGGCGAGCAATCAACTTTTACAGATACGCTTGCCTACATCTATTTTAATGAAAAGAAGTATGTATCTTGTTTACAAGTTTCTAACCGGATTTTAAAACAAAAAGAAAAACCGGATATTTTGGAATTTAAAGCGGTTTGTTTAGAAAATCTGAACGATATCAAAGCGGCAATTGATGTGTATGAAAAAATTTACGCCCTTAAAAAAGATGTGTTTTCGGCTTACAAATTAGCCCAACTGCAACAACGGCTCAAACGTTCTGCCGAAGCATATGCCACTTTAAAAAGTGCCGAAAATTTAAAATTTCCAGAGAAAGCATACATGACTTTTCCGACGGCAAAAAAAGGAAAAGTGCAAAAAGTGCCTTTTAAAGCGGCGTTTTACAATTTGATGGCACAAACCGGTTACGATTTACACAATTATGATATGGCAATCAAATATTACGATGAAGCCCTTAAAATTTATCCGGATTTTTTCGTTGCCAAACAAAACCGGCAAGTCATTAAAATGTTGCAAGACAAATTAAAAGATAAAAAAGAAAAATAATAGAAATAATAGTGACGAGTATTCCGACTTTAGTCGGGATGTGCCGAAGTCACCGGTCATTTCGGTACGTCCCCCGACAGCAGTCGGGAGAACACTCAATGATCTACTTAGCAAAATCAAAGATGACTGAGTGTCCCAAAAAGAGAGAGGAACGTTTTGAAACCACCGGCAATCAAATCAAATATCAATATCATCAAATAAACAAAAAACCATGAAAAAAATACTTATTATTCTAGGATTTTTATTCGCTATTAATCCGTTAACCGCACAAAAAAGCTTGTTGCAAAGTGGTCCTATGATTGGACGCATTAATAAAACAGATGTCAAACTATGGGCACAAACCAAAAAACCGGCAACGGTGCAATTTGCCTATTGGGAAACCGGAAATCCGGGCTCAAAAAAATTCACTGAAAAAGTCAAAACCCAAAAAACAGACGGCTATACCGCGCATATTTTAATTGACGGCTTAAAACCCGGCACTTCTTATGATTATCAGCTGTATATCAACAGTAAAAAAATCAAATTTCCATACCCGACCCGTTTCAAAACCCAAGAAGTTTGGGCATATCATCATGCACCGTCCGATTTTAAGTTTGCTTTCGGTTCGGGCGCTTATATCAATGATCCGGTTTTTGAC